>CAYRWJ010000045.1:0-2518 GCA_964427985.1 uncultured Methanosarcinales archaeon | reverse complement strand
TTATTTATTAGATTCATGTGTGGTCTTAGTTCTAAAAGATTCTGTTTCAATGATTGAAAAGGAAGATGAAATTATTCATTCTTTAGAAACTTGGGGACAACTTTCTGCTAAAGAAATTTTAGTTAATGCATCAGAAGGATTCATTGAACAACTTGAGGAATTTGAAAAAATCTTTAAATAAAAATGGTAAAACGAACAGGTCCAGCAAACTATCAACTACAACAGTTGATAACGGAATTAAAAAAGAAATCAATAGATGATAATGTTGGATTGTGGAAAAGAATTGCTGTAGATCTTGAAAAACCATCAAGGCAAAGAAGAGTTGTTAATATTTCTAGAATTAATAAATTTTGTAAAGATAATGAAACTATTGTTGTGCCAGGTAAACTTTTGGCAGAAGGAGAGTTAAGTAAAAAAGTTAATATTGCAGCATTTTCTTTTTCTGAATCTGCTAGAGATAAAATAAAAAGTGCTAGTGCACAACTTATGACAATTCAAGAATTAATGAAAAAAGGTGTTAAAACATCTGAGGTTAGAATTATTGGTTAAAATGGCATTAAATATTGATGGAAAAAACTTGATATTGGGAAGGTTAGCTACTGTTGTTGCTAAAAAAGCTATATTGGGTGAGAAAGTAAATGTTTTTAATTGTAACGAAGTAGTTATTACAGGTAAGAGATCTTTTATTTCTGAGGAGTATAAACAAAAGAGAGAAATGGGTACACATTCTACTGGTCCATTTCATGCTAGGTTGCCTTTTAAGTTTGTTAAACGGTCTATTAGAGGTATGCTTCCTTATAAAAAACCTAACGGTCGTGATGCTTTTGATAGAATTAAATGTTTTAATAATATCCCTGAAGAGTTTAAGGATGTTAAACTTGAGACTATTGAAAAGGCAAATATTGATAATTCTTTGATGTCTGCATATCTTACTGTTAAAGAAATTTGTAAATTGATGGGTGGTAACGTTGAATAAAAAAATTATTGCTTCAGGAAAAAGAAAGACTGCGGTGGCTAATGCGTATGTATCTGATGGTACTGGCTTGGTTACTGTTAATGGTGTTGATGTTAATGCTGTAAAACCTAATATAATTAAGTTGAAAATTATGACGCCTTTAATTTTAGCTCCTATTGTTGCTAAAAAAATTGATGTTAAAATTAGAGTAAGTGGTGGGGGAATTAGTTCTCAAGCTGAAGCTATGGCCTTGGCTATTGCACGAGCATTAGTTAAGTATGATAAAAAGTTAGAAAATGTTTTTTTAGAATATGATAGACAATTATTGGTTGCGGATGTTAGAAGAAAAGAAGCTAAAAAGCCTAATCGTCATGGAAAAGCACGTTCTAAACGTCAGAAATCTTACAGATAAAATTTTATTTTTTATTTATTCTTTTTCTTTATTAAACCAAAACCTTTTTAAATGAACTGCCGCTTCTTTTAGGTATGATAATCCCTATTAGATGCATGAGTTGTGGAAAACCTATTGCTCAATTCTGGGAAGAATTTTGTGAAAAAAAGAAAACAACTGATGTTAAGAAACTTCTTGATTCTTTTAAGTTAGAAAGAACTTGTTGTAGAACTGCTATGATGGGAAATGTTGATTTGATTGATATCGCTGCTAGATTTAAGAAAGCGTGATTTCTTTAGTATTATTTTTTGTAATTTGTATTGCTTATTTATTTTTGTTTTCTTTTTTGGTATGCTCGACTGAATTTAATGAAGGAGACATACTTCGCTTCCCATTGGCGAAAGAATGGATTTAAGAAAGCGTGATTTCTTTAGTATTCTAAAATCAAAACTTTTTTATATTAATTAATGTTCTTTAATATTTAATACAGTTTATTGAGCTAAAATGAAAACTAATAGAAATGTCAAACTGAGTATGTGCATTCTGTTAGTTATGAGTCTATAAAGACTTTCATTAATGGCTCAAAAATTCTAAAATTATTTCATGGACTTTTTTTGGGTCATATTTTAGCTCTATAAACGGAGGTAAAAAAATGTGCGAACCTGAATATAAAACAAGAAGAGAACCTGAAAGAGATCATTGCGACGAGTTTATTGTCGCGGCAATGGAACTAAACGTCAAGACTGAACCTTGTGTGAGTATTCGGGAAAAACTGTCTTTGCAGTGGATGACTGACAATTATCAAATATAATTTTTTTTATTTTTTAATTTGATAGTAATATTTAAATAAAGATCGGAATTAGAAGTATTAAAAAGGTTAATAAATGAAAATTAAAAGATTTTCAAACATAATTTAATGAATAAAAATGGATTTTAAAAAAATAGAGAAAAAATGGCAGAAATCTTGGAAAGATAATAACCTTTTTGAGGTTAAAAAGAGTTCTAAAAAGAAATATTATGTTTTAGAAATGTATCCTTATCCTTCGGGAAAACTTCATATGGGTCATGCGTTTAATTATACTTTGGGTGATATTTTTGCAAGATTTAAAAAGATGCAAGGTTTTAATGTTCTTCATCCAATGGGTTATGATTCATTAGGACTTCCTGCAGAA
>CAYRWJ010000044.1:0-4043 GCA_964427985.1 uncultured Methanosarcinales archaeon | reverse complement strand
AACTGCAGTTCTTTGGTTATTTGTAGATGTGTTTGGGACACTAGCCGCATTTGTTAACCCTCCCTTATCTATGTTAATATTTTTTCTTAAATATTTTTTATACCAAAGATCAGGTATGTTAAACAAAGGGAAAAAAGTTTTTTTAAGTTATGTACTTATCTGGTTAATAATTCTAACCATATCGACAACATTATTATGGATAACTGTAGATTTAATGAATTTATTTGTAATAATCCTTAATCCAATTATTTTAGTATTCACTTTCTTACTTAGATTTTATTTTTATAAAATAATAGGAATGTTAAAAAAATAGGAAGCATTATAAAGTTAAAACTAGATTAAATAGATATGATGTTGGGAAAAAAGTTTAGACTTCCCGGTCATAAATATCTAAAAAAATTACCAGGCTATGTTTTACTTGAAAATTTTTTAAAATATTCATTTGTTAGCTTAATTCTAACCGTATTTAGCATCATAATAATCTGGCTCGCAGTAGATAAACTTGGCGCACTCGCGGTAATAATAGGCCCACTGATTTATATTTCAGTATTGTTTATTAAATATTTCATATATAAAAAAATTGATCTTACAAAAATAAAAAAACACATACTTGCAGCATATATATTTATTGAATTAATTACATTAGGCATATCAACATTTGCATTTTTCATGATAATAGATTTATGGAACTTTAATACCGTACTATTCACCCCAATAATCTGGACATCAATATTCTTTTTAAGATTTGGATTTTACAGCTGGTTTCATATGTTAAGAACTTCAAAACATCCATTTCATCCAAAACCTTATATGAAATAAGAATTATACCATTCAACAAAATTCTTAATTCCTTGAGTTATACTAACTTTTGGATTAAAATCAATTTTTTCTCTTGCCTTAGAAATATCTGCAATAGTATTAAGTACGTCACCAGGTTGTAAAGGTAAAAAGTTTTTATTAGCTTTCTTATTTAGTGCTTTTTCAATACATTCAATAAAATAAGTTAACTTAATGGTCTCTTCTCCCCCTAAATTAAAAATTTCATAAGGATAATGATTGTCCACAGAAGAAATAATCCCTTCAACAATATCAGTTACATAAGTAAAATCTCTTTTCATTTTACCAAAATTATAAACCTCAATTGGTTTTCCTTCAGAAATTAGTTTTGTGAACTTAAAAAGAGCCATATCTGGACGACCCCAAGGTCCATAAACCGTAAAAAAACGCAAACAAACACAACTGATACCATACTGTTTATGATAAACATTTGCCATTAACTCACCCGTTTTCTTTGTTGCTGCATAAAGAGAGACTGGATGGTCAACAAAATCTGTTTCTTTAAACGGAACTGTTTCATTAGCACCATAAACTGAAGAACTAGATGAAAAAACAAACTTTTTTATTTTAAACTCTTTCGCAAGTTCTAAAAGATTGAGCGTTCCACAAATATTGGATCTCTCATAAACAAAAGGATTTTCTAAAGAATATCTCACTCCTGCCTGAGCAGCAAGATGCACAATACAATCAAACTTGTGCTTTTGAAAAACGGTTTTTAATTCTTCTAAATCTGCAATATCAACTTTATAAAAATCAAAGTTTACATCTTTAAGAAAAATATCCAATCTGTCTTGTTTCAATTTTGGATCATAATACTTATTAAGATTATCAATTATAACAACCTTATCCCCTCTTTCTACCAATGCCTTTACAGTGTGTGATCCAATAAATCCTGCACCGCCAGTAACTAATATATTCATTTTGTACCTTTATGTTATTTTATATCAATAAGTATCTTACCTTGTTTGTCATCAATGTTTTTTAAGGTTTTATGTTTTTTAAGTTTATCTTTGATTTCTTTCCAAGACATTGATTGTTTTGCCAAATTTAGTTGTTTAAAGATTTGTTCAACTAATTGAAAATTATTATAAATTAACTCTCCTTTTTTTGAATTTTTTATTATATCTGAGTTTAATTTCTCTATTGATTGTTGTTGAGTTTCAATAATTTTTTCTAATCTCTCTTTTTTTTGCAAAAAAGGTTGTAAAGATATATTTGCTTGTTCTTCTTTTAATTGAGCAGTTAATAAGTTTTCAAGAGCTTCATTATAAGTTTTAAAATTCAAGACCTGGTCAGTTTCAAAAGGGGTTATGTGATTTTTAATATTAGAAGGAAGAATTGGTTTATTTTTTAATTCAATTAATTTTTCAAATAACTTATTTGTTTCTTTAAATTCGCTTGCGTTTTCGTTCTTATTAAAATCTTTAAGAACATATTCTGCGTAAATTCCACCCAAACCTAAAGTTTTAGCAAGTGTTTTAACTAAAGACTCTGTTGATTCTTTCAAAATAGTATTAAACTCTTTTTCAGATAACGTTAAAAAATTATGATCTTTCTTCGGAAGAATATATTCTTCTCCTTTTTTTACAATTCTCTTTCCCCTTTCAACAATTCTGGAAGATAAAATAATGTTTTCTTCATCAGTTAAAAACATATTACTTTTACCAAACAATTCAATATATAAAAACAATTCTTTCTCTCTTGTTTGAAAAGATAAACAAACTATCCTCTCAAAACCTATTTGTTTTAAAGATTTTAATTTAGAATTTTTTAAATATTTTCTTAATGCCATACAAAAATCAGGAGGATTGGATTGATCCTCTTTAAAAGTTGTAATAAATAAAAATTTTTTATTAATTCTTAATATCTGTTTCCCTAAATTTGCAGAATGAAATCTAATCAAAACATCTTCCGGTTGGTAAATTTGATCAACTTTAGATGCTTCTAGTTGTTTTAATTCTTTTACAAGATAATGAATATCTAATGCAGTTAATTCTTTCATAAATTTAATAGTGTTGAGAAGTATTTAAAGTTAATTAAAAGTAGCTAAACATTTCCCTTTAATACATTGACAACTACCTTGACCACAGTCTAAAGTATCAGAAACACAATCTTGAGAACAAAATTCCAAAGAACAATCAGATGCGTTAGTGATTACAGTACATCCCGAAGCATGACAACAAGCATCAGGAACGCAATCAGCCTCAGTTTCGCACTCTTTTGTAGTACAAGCTGCAAGGGCCAGTATAAGTAGTAAAAGTATCAAGTATTTCATAGAAAAAATTATTAACTAGAAAGTATATAAATATTATGAAAATAGTTTAAAGGAGGGAAAATAAATGGAATGCGACATGTGTGGGAGTTCTGAACCGTTATTCAAAACAGAAGTAGAAGGAAGTTTCTTAAATGTGTGTTCACAATGTGCAAAACATGGAAATATTATTTCTCGTGTTAAAACAGAAGAAGAAGTAGAAAGAATAAATACTCAGAAATCAGTGAGTTCTAGCACAACTAACACTGAACCAGTGGAAACAATAGTTAACGATTATAGTTCTTTAATTAAAACTGCAAGAGAATCTCGAGGAATGAAACAAGAGGATGTTGCTAAAAAAATAAATGAAAAAGAATCAGTATTACATCATGCAGAAAATGCAGAGGGTTCATTAAGTATTGCTTTAGCTAAAAAGTTAGGACGATTTTTTGGAATTAAACTTGTTGAATTAGAAAATTATGAATATACTCCTGAAAAACATGAAGAATCAGGGGAATTAACCATTGGTGATATGATAAAGAAAAAGAAGTAATATCAGATTATAATTATAGATAAATAACTAAAAATGTAGTTAGTATCCACAATAAAAAAGATATTAATAATCCTTTATCTTTAATTGAATAAATAATATTTCTACCAATAATATTACCAGATTCGGTTAGTTTGTAGAAACGGAAGATTGCGTAAAGCACTATGGGAATGGTTATGATTAACAATGGGAAATCAGAGAAGAACGTGAATAAAGCATAAGTAAATATTAACAAAGATGTCGAGGTTATGAATAGGAAAGAGGTAGTATGATAATCATAATGTTCTAATAATATTTCATGCTCTGGAGAGTTAGAAAATAATGTAAGTTGTATTAAATCACTTCCACCAACACTCCATTCATGTTTATTTTCTCTTTTAAATAATAATTCATATTGTTTGGTTC
>CAYRWJ010000043.1:0-4857 GCA_964427985.1 uncultured Methanosarcinales archaeon | reverse complement strand
CATACCGTTCTTATCAGAAAAACCAGTTTGTGGTACAAATCCTGCTGGCGTACGAGCATTAGAAAGAATGAAAGGATGGAATTATCAAGATCAAGAAACATTATTTGGAACCCATTTTCCAATGGCGCCTGTGGGAGATGCATTAATGGGGGATGAAACATTTTCAGAACGTTTACTTAGCGCAGAAAACATAAGCTTTTATTGGATGACAAGAAAACCAAATAAAGAAACCCCTCTAATTGATAACTTATTTTTACATACTTTTCCGTCTTTTTTTGGAAGACATTTAGATTTAGATTTTAGTGAAGTTTTGTCATTTATTCGGGAGGATAATGCGGGTGTAACATTTCATGCAACTTTAAAAAATTATGAACAAGAAGGTCCACAAAAACGTATCGCTTGTGAAGTATATTTAGGTTATGGTCCGAATTTTACAGGTTTTTGTTTGGATGATGATAAATTAGTTGGAATACATCGTTATAATACTTCTGAAGGCGTGCCAGTAAATCATCCAAGATGGATTGAGTTTGATGTATCGCGGGCAATAGAACTTGGAAATGATGACATGGTTGGAACAGAAATTGTACCTCCTATAGCAAATCCTTTAGAAGCTGCTTTAGACAGAAGTTTAACAAGACAACCAGTAACACCTTTATCAGAATCAATAAGTTATCAACAAAGTTTACAAGATTTAACTTCTAAAATTAAGAGGGGTTAAAAAATTCTTTAATTCTTTTTTCAAAGTTTAAATGTGTTTCAACATCCTCACTAAAACATTTTTTATAATTTGGCCAAGAATATCTCTTATCAAGAAAAACAACTAAACCCTTATCAGTTTCACTTCTTATACATCTTCCTGCATTTTGAAATACTTTAGAAATAGCGGGAAGAACATAACCATAATCCCACCCCTTAGAATACTTTCTATCGTAATGGTCAATTAATGCCTGAGTTTCTAAATTAGGTTTATTAAGTGGAAGACCAACAATAACAACACACTTAAGTAAATCTCCTGGAAGATCAATACCTTCACCAAAACTACCTGATGCCACACCTAATAACACCGCTCCACTATTTTTATATGTTTTAAATCGTTCTAATAATCCTTCTTTTTCTTGTTTAGACATTCCACTTACTTCATTAAAAACCGTTTTTTCACATAATTCTGAAAGAAAAGCATAAACTTGATCTCTAATGGCATAACTGGGAAAGAAAACAACTGAATTTCCTGGAACTAAATTAGTGATTTTAGCGAGGTGTTGAGCAATATTCTTAAATTGTTCTAAACTTCTTTCAGAAAACTTAGTAGTGGTTTGAGGAATAATTAAATTAAGTTTGTTCTTTTTTGGAAAGGGAGAAGGAAGTTCTAATTCTTTTCCCTCAATTCCTAAAACATCTTTATACATTTTAGCAGGAGTTAAAGTGCCACTCATTAAAATAGAAGAATGACAATTATCAAAAATTAGTTTGGCATTAATTGATGGGTCTAAACAAGAGTGTGTAAGTTCAATCCGCTCTCCTCTTGGCGTAACAACATGTCGGATAATATTAATAAAATCTTCAGCATCATTATAATTTTCTAAGAAAAGTGCAATACTCCTTAAGTAACTTCTTTTAGATTTAAGAATTGTTTCATCAGCAAGACCATCAAATAACTCAATAATTTCTTCTTTTTTTTCAATTTTAAACTCATTTTTTCTAATAACTTTTTCTTCATTTAACCCAATAATATCAAGTAATTTTTCTTGAATTTCATCAAGTATTGAAAAACAATCATCTGCCTTCAACTCATCTGCTTCTTTTCTTGCTCCCTTAATAGTTAAAGTAGATATGGTGTGAGTCATTAATTCTCGAATTCTGCTAGGTAAGTTATGAGCTTCATCAACAATAACAATACATTTATCCAGATCTTTTTCAGATTTGTTTAAAAATTTCATTAATATAGCAGGATTAAATAAGTAATAATAATCTGCAATAACAACTTTAGCCTTTTTAGAAAGAAGTAAAGAAATCTCATAAGGACAAAGTTCCTTTTCTTCACACAAATCAATAACTTCTTGTACCCCCAAGGGAGATGTTAATGCAATTTGTTCTAAAACACTTTTTGTATTAAGAGAAAGATTGTTGCTTCCTTTTTTAATATTAGAAAAAAATTCACATTTGTTGCTTTCTTTTAAATTTTTACAATATTCAGAAAATTCATTAGAATGTAATAACGTAACTGAAGGTTGTAAACACATCCATTTCTTTCCAATAATGTCAATTATGGGGATTGATAAATCATATTTTTTTTTAATCTCTTTAAGAGTTTCTAAAGCGATTTGATGCTGAGTATGTCTTGATGTTAAGAAAAATATGGTTAGTTTATCTTCTTCTGCTTTTTTTAGAGCAGGACCTAATGCAGAAATCGTTTTACCTAACCCTGTAGGTGCATGAACAACTAGGTTTTCTTTATTTTTTATAGTAGAAGTGATTGCATTTAACAAAGTATCTTGGACATTTCTTATTTCTTCAAAAGGAAAAAGAAAATCTTCTTTTTTCATTATTTTTTTATTAAGAGGGGGTTAATAAAGTTTATTGTAAAGAATTAACTTATATTCTTTTTTTTAAAATTTCTTTCATATATGTTTTACAGTCTTTTTTAATTCTTGAATGTAAAGAAAAAAATACAAATGTTTTAAAATACTCAATGGGGTTACCAATATCAAATGTTTTCCCTTTGATATTGTTTTGATTAAGACAATTTTTTAAAACCAAGCTCATAAAATGGTTTTCAGTAGTTTTATTTGGGTCACCTAATTTAAATTTAAGCCCACTAATTAATTCAAATATTTTTGGACTAAAAACAAATCTTCCTCGAGAACAAATATTTTGTTTTGTTTTGTTAAATAAACTAATAAGTTGTTTAGTTACCGGTATTTCAGAATGCCAAAGAACATCAGAAAACATTACAACAAAAGGTTCTTTTTTAAGATATCTCTTTGCATTTTTTAGTTCATATACCCACCCTTTTGGTTGGGGTTGTTCTAAAAAAATAAGTGAAATCTTTTTTTCCGTACTTTTAATCTTTTCAGAAGCATGTTCTTTTCCATATTTTGAAACTAAAACATCAAATTTTTTATTTTTTTTAAAATAATCACTAACACTTTTTAAATATCGTCCAGAAATGATAATTTCTTTAATGCCTGAACGTTCTAATTCATCAACAAGGTAATGAACAACTGGTTTGTTTAGCAAAGGTAACATTAATTTATTAATTTTTTTTGTATAAGGATACATTCTAGAACCAAATCCTGCAGCAGGAATAATTGCTTTTTTTACTTTTACCATTAGTTTTAATTGAATTTTAAGTATTTAAATCTTTTTATTTTTTACTTGTGCACTTTTTACAAATTGGAAGTGAATAAATTTGTTTTTTTAATTCTTTTCTAATTTTTTTGTAATCTGGATTTTTCCAGATTTCTAAAATAGATTGGTTATTGACATCACCAAAACTCGCTGCTCCCTGATAATCATTACAACATAAAATCAGTTTTCCATCCATTTGAATAACAAAAGAATGTACTGGATTTAAACACATTGGGACTAGTCTTTCTTTTTTAATTTTGATTAGCCCCCCTCTGTTAGTTAAGGACATATCTTTTATTTTACGATAAACAAGTTTTGTTTTGGTTTTATGATTTTTTAAAAAATCAAATACTTCTTTTACCTTTTTAGACTTTTTTTCATCATGTTGAGTTAATATGAGTTTATTCAGACCTGCTTTAACAAATTGATTATATTTTGAAATATCAAGAAAGTCACCATTTGTAAAAATTATAAATTTACTTTTAGAAAGTTTTTTTCTCGCATAAGTTACTAAAATTGGAAGTCGGCTATCAAGAAGAGGTTTATTATAATGTTGAAAAGTAATTCGACCTTTAAACTTTAGGGTTTCAAGCTCATCAATTATTTTTTTGAATAATGTTTCTTTCATCAATATATTATTTTTTAGTAATCCTCTCTCAAATCTGCTGTTTGGACAGTGATTGCAACGGCGATTACAAAAAGTAGAAGTTTCTATATCTATACTTGAAAAGATATCCGTTTTTCTAAATCTTAATAGATTTTTAACATTGTGGGTTAGTTGTAAAATGGAGTAATAAAATAAAGTAGCCTTTTTTTGTAAAATAGTTCCTTTTAGTTTATTAAACATATTCACACTTTCCAATTTTTTAATAAATTTACTTTTTTTTTTGAAAAAGTCGTTTTAATCTAAATAATTCAAGACTTAAAGTCCAAAGTAAAATGCGAGAATCGAGTAAAAAAGAAATATTATTGCAGTAATATGTTCCAATAACTTTATCAAAGTTAAGACTCTTTATATTTATCTTTTTATTAAATACTTTTTTTATAATTTTAGTTCTTTTTTTTAGTGAGCTGTACATTATTGTTCTACTCAAACTTGTTAAACCCGGAGTTATAGAAAATACTTTGCTATTTTTTAAAGTCTTTTGGGTAGGATTATATAATGAAAGTGGACGAGGTCCAATAAAACTCATTTCTCCTTTTAAAATATTGAAAAGTTGGGGAAGTTCATCAAGGTGAATGGGGCGTAAGATTTCCCCCATGCCTGTTTTAAGTTCTCTTTTTTTAACACCTGTTCTTTCATATTTATGTGCATTATTGACTAAAGTTCTAAATTTGTAAATTTTAAAGTTTTTTTCGTTTTTTCCTTTTCGAGGATATATGAACATGACTGGTTTTCCTGAAGTTATTAAAATTAAAATTGCTATTAATAAAAGTAATGGTGAAAGAATTATTATAAATAAAAGTGCAAAAATAAAATCCAATATTTTTTTTAACACTTTATAAGCC
>CAYRWJ010000042.1:0-5052 GCA_964427985.1 uncultured Methanosarcinales archaeon | reverse complement strand
CATATGAAAAACATGATTTCAGAAAAGTAGAAGAAGTTGGAAGACGTTTTGACACCGCAATATTGCCATTCTTACCTAACTTAGTTTCAAATATGCAAGGGGCAACCCCTTATGTATTTAATAATGATTCTCAAACAGATAATTGGATGTTTGTTCCAAACGTATTAAATTTAGACACAGAAGATAAAGGTTCAATTCCTTTTTCTGCAGAAATAGCACACGCAGTAAATTTTTTACCATGGCACAAATATGCTCAAGATAGAATGGATGAAGCATTAAGTTGTTTAACATTATTCAATGAAGAAACAGATCAGGAGATAGACCCCGGCGGATTTCTTAATGAATATTTAGCTTGGACAATTTACAGATCATTTGAAAAACACATGTATTACCAGAGTATAAGTCGCCATCAAGATGCAAGAACCGCACTAGAAACCGGAGTACAAACAATAAATTTAATGTCAAAAGAAAGAGTGGAAGAAGAATATCACCTAAATATAGCAAAAATATTTAAGAACGCACTTTTAACAAAATAAAAAAAACAAGGAGGAATTAATTCCTCCTTTTCAACTCTTCGATGATTTCACTAAAACAAATATTTTTTTCCACAAGCATGACCAAACAAAAAAATAAAAGATCTGCACACTCATAAATTATTTGTTTTTTATCATCATCTTTAGCTGCCAAAATAAATTCAGTTGTTTCCTCTCCCAGTTTTTCTGCAATCTTATTCACCGCTCCCTTTCTGCTTTGAAACAAAGAAGAAGTAAAAGATTCATTTGAAGGAAATTCTTTACGATTCTTGATTATCTTCCACAAATAATCTAAAGAAAATTCTTCATCCCCAAAACAAGAAAAGTTACCCTTATGACAAGCAAAATTCTTTTGCTTAACCTTAAACAAAAGAGCATCATTATCACAATCAGTCTTAACATCAATCAATTCTTGAGTGTTGCCTGAAGAAATACCCTTCATACAAATTTTATTCCTACTTCTAGAAAAGTAATAACCCAGTTTATTTTCTAAAGCTTTTTTAAGCGATTCTTCAGAAGAATAAGCCAGAGTTAAAACTTGCCCAGAAACATCCTGAATTATTGTAGGAATTAATCCATCCATTTTTTTCCAATCCAATTTCATTTCTTACCTCCAATTACAACAAAATCAGATTCTATTATTTTGTCATAAACTTTTAAACCAGTTTCTTTCATTGACTTACCACTATAAACAATATCCATTACCAAATCAGAAATTCCCAAGGTGTAACTCAATTCAACACTTCCAGAAAAATATATTAGTTCTACATCAAAAAGCAATGTTTTAACATATTCTTCAACAAGTTTTTTGTATTTACTACAAACTGCAATCTTAACACAAGAAGAAAAATCAGAAAGCTTTTTGTTTTTCGGACCAAGCAAACAGAGAACTGGTTTGTTGAACAAAGCAGTTGGATCAAACCATTTAATAACCTTAACAATTTCCAAATTATTTGATCCGTTCATACAATAAGTCTCAAACAAATCAGAGCCAGTTAAACCAATCACTTGGGTTTTATCCAAAAGAGCATTCACCCAAAATGGAACATCTTCACCTCTAACTTCAACAACTTTAGGATTCTTAAAATTAAATGAATCTAAAGCAACCTGCCTATATTTCTTAAGTCCAGAGTTCTTTGGAACAAAGATGAAGACAATCAGCACATTGTGCCTTAGCCCCAATACTATTTGTTTTTTTCATTTTCTTATTCCTCCGAGAAGTTAAATCTAACGTTTAACAACTCTAATAAGAAGATTAATTTATCTAAATAAATTAGAGGGTAGCCGCCGGGATTTATATCATCACTTCGTCAAGAAATGACTCCGTTCTGGAACAAATCCCTAACTAACTATCAACCTAAATAAAATAGAGGGTAGCCGCCGGGATTTGAACCCGGGCCAAAAGATCCACAATCTTTTATGCTACCAGACTACACTACGGCCACCAAAGTAAAAACTATGAGAAGGTTTGTTAATGATGCATTCCAATAATTGATTTAGCATCCATACCATAAAGAGTTGAGAAGCGGTTTATAAATTTTACTTTTTCTTTGCTAATTCATACATTGCCTTAAAAGCAACAATGGTTGCAGCAGGAGCAACAAATACTCCAATAGCAATAAAGATTTGTTCAATCACACCACCAAACAAAGGAAGAGTCATCTTAATAACAAACACATTAACCCCAGCAGCCACTAAAAAAGTAATTGCTGCAATTAAAAACTCATTAATTTCATCAACAGTTATATTAAGCAATCCGACAATCAAACCAAGAATAAAAATAATTGAATACGTAATACCAACACCCAAACCAATTTTAACATTAGTAGTGCCTAACAAGATACCCACAACAATAGCAAGAATAATTCCAAAAACAAAACCACCCTTACCAATATCTAAAATTATTTTTTGTTTTTTAGAACGTTTAACTGGTTTTTTAGAACGAGACTTCACAGAAGTCTTTTTAGTATTGCCTCTTTTTTTAACACCCCTTTTTTTTGCCATAAGTATCACAAAATGCTATCTAAAATATTGTGCGCATTAATAGTATTTAAATATTGTGATAATTTTTCTTGATTTTTAGAGGAAGTCAATAATTTTACTTTAAAATATTCTTTTTCCTGATTTGAAACCCTCGCATGCTTATCTGCCTGAACTAGCCCATAAGGATAACCAAAAAAAACAGGGTCAGTAGAATTAAAAGCCAGAATAGGAAGGATAGATAAGTCATCATCTTTTGAGGTTTCTAACTTAAAAATATATTTAGAATTTTTATGAAGTTTAGTTATAATCATCTTTGCATCATGAAATTTAGAATTAATTTTTACTAAATTTGTATAATACCATTCTGGCAAAGTAGTAAGATTAGAAAGTTCAACAGTTAAAGAATTTCCAGAATCAGTAAAAAGCTCATTAGTTTTTGAAAGAGCATACAAGGATTTATCTTTAAGTAAATCTTTAATAAACTCATTATCTGCCTTAAGATTACCATCCAAAATAATATAATCAGAATCAATATCTTTTGTTATTTCAATCTCTGCAGCACGCCTTACTAAATCTGCAACAGACGCTAAAGATTCAACATCAGTTGAAGAAATTAATGGAATAATTAAATCTGTTTGAAAAAGTTTAGTCTGAAAAAATAATTTATTATTTT
Source organism: uncultured Methanosarcinales archaeon (assembly GCA_964427985.1). Classification (GTDB taxonomy): domain Archaea; phylum Nanobdellota; class Nanobdellia; order Woesearchaeales; family JABIAG01; genus JABIAG01. Next base: position 1,863 of record CAYRWJ010000042.1, on the reverse strand, counting down.
TAGTAATGGAATTAATTAATGCAAAAAATTCTCTTTTATCTTGTTTTACTAATTTATTATTTTCATAAACACAATAATAAATACGAAAAAAGTGTAAAGAAAAATTTACAGCAGAAAGGATTTCAGCATTACCCCCATCAACAAAAGCAAGTTTTCCTTTTGCGGGAGTTATGCTATGAAAGTTATCTTCTGAAAAGGGGATTGAATGATAATCTTTACCAACAAATAAGGCCCTAGTACTTGGTTTGTTAATAGCTTCACTCAATGTTGCTAATAATTCATCGATTATATTATCCATATTATAATAGAACAACTTGGTTATAAAAAAGTTTATATAGTTAAGATTCTATAAAAAAGTATGAAACTTAATGAAATTAAAAATAACATGCATTTAGCACACACATATAAATATGTTGCACAATTAGAATTAGAAAAAAATAAAAGAAAAAATGGAGTTTATCACGATTTTAATGACTCAGAAACATTCTACTCAGAAAAAGTAAAAGAATATGATGATTATATTAAAAAATTACATGCTCACAAAGTACAAAAAATAGAAAAAATGTTTAGATTAACCGCAGTAGGAGTTAATTTAGCATTAATATTAGTCTTTGTTAAAATGTTAGCTTAATCTTTACCCTTTACAATTAGGAATTGAAATGTAGGGGGTAATTCACACATTAAAATTATTCCAATAAGAAAACATCAATTCTTCCACAAGATATTTAATCAAATCATTAAAATACATAACATCAACATCATTTAAATTTGCCTTATCTGCTTTTGACAATACTTGTAAATAATCTGCCCTTCTTTTTTTTCGCACTATAATTGGAGGAAAGTCATTAATTAAAAGAAGATAATTCATAATTATTCTACCCGTTCTCCCGTTTCCATCTGAAAAAGGATGTATTTTTTCAAACTTTTGATGAAATAACCCCGTTAAAATAACAGGATGTAATTTATTTTTAAACTGGTTATACCATTTAAACAACACATCCATATCCGTAACAACATATTTAGCTGGAGAAGCATTAAAACGAGATTTAAAAACCCTAATTTCATGAGTTCTATACCCTCTCCGTTCATCAATATTATCAATAAGAAGGTCGTGTATTTTTATTATGAGTTCTTGATTAAAATCCGGTTTTTGATTAGTCAGATAAAAAAAAGCTTTTTGGGTGTTTTGTAAATCAAAAATTTCTCTCGGGGACTTTTCTTTGGGAGTAAGATTTTCTCTTAACAATTTCTCTGCCTCCTTTAAAGTTATAGTATTTCCTTCTATAGAGGTAGTGTTAAAAGCAAAGTCAATAAGAAAAGATTCATATGTTTCAATTATGGTTTTTTTGTTAAGTTTAAGAAAACAATTATTAAAATGAAGTTTTATAGCTTCAATATTTTTTAATGATTCAGTTGAAATGTATGGATTATTTTTTAATTTACCAACTTTTTTAAAATAATAATCAGAATCAACAAATTTCTTTATGTTTTTATACGCTTTTCTTATCTCCACTTTATATTTAGAAAGGTTATCGAATTTTCCAGTTATTTTAGATGCATCACCACCCAAATACGCAATATCTTTAGTAATAATTTTATTATTTACTCTTTTTGACAATCTCAAATAATAATAAGGTTTTTTATTTATTATTTTTTTATATATATACACCATACTTAAAGAAAATAGAACTAATATATAAAGCTTTACCCTTTACAATTAGGAATTGAAATGTAAGGGGTAATTACCACAATGAATTAAAAAATTTCTTATACCGTTCTGCATTTTGTTTTGATTTAATATCAAACGCAGTAACTTTATCATCAGCAATTATATTTATAACATGGTATTTAAATATGAATACT
>CAYRWJ010000041.1:0-5078 GCA_964427985.1 uncultured Methanosarcinales archaeon | reverse complement strand
AAAAAGAACGAAAAATTGAAGAATTAAAACAAATGATTGGATATTTAAATCAACAATTTGAAAACAAAAACAAAAATCTTCTTGCTCGAGAAAATAGACTGAGTGGTTTATTATCAGAAAATAGTGATTTAGAAATGAATATTCAAAAGCTTACAAATGAGAAAAAAAGAATGCATTCACAATTTAAAAAACTTGCTGACCTTGAAAAACATGAAAAATATCTTAAAAATCTTAGTGCAGATTTAATGGAAGCAAAAGGTAATTTAGAATCATTAAAAAGATTAACAGAAACGCGTGTTGAAGAAATTTTAACTAAAGAACAAGAATTAAAAACTAAAGGTGTTAGTATTGAAGGTTCTATTAAGAATAGAGATTCTACTAAAATTGAAGTTGAAGATTTACAAAGACAAAAAGGTTTACTTGAACAAACTATTATTTCAAAAAAGAATGAAATTGATAAATTAAGAGCCAATAAACAAGAACACATAATGGAAATTGAACAAGGAAGGACTATTGTTGAAAATAGAGCGCGTCTTATTCAAAATAAAGAAATTCAACTACAAAAACTTTCTGCAAGTTTAATCCAACAACCTAAAGTTCAACAAGTAAAAACAAGATTTGATAAAATTAAACAATTACTTAATGCACAACAACCTCAACCAACTCAACAACGAATACAACCTCAACCAACTCAACAACCAATTCAACCTCCACAACCAACTCAACAACGAATACAACCTCAACCAACTCAACAACCAATTCAACCTCCACAACCAACTCAACAACGAATACAACCTCAACAACAAGTACAACAACCAATACAACCTCAACAACAAATACGACAACCAACTCAACCTCAACCAATACAACCAGTTCAACAATTTATTCCACCAACACAACCTTCCCAAATAGGTTTAATGGAAGAAGTTGATGATTTTGATAGTTTACTTTTTACTACTGATTCTTTAATCAAATCTGGAAGATTAGATGAAGCTAATAAATTAATTACAAAAACTGAAAAAATGACGGTTCGAATTAATAATACAGATAAAAGAAGAAAAATTAATTATGCTTTAAGACAATTAAAAACAGAAATCAAACTAGCTCAGCTTTAATTATATTATCTTTAATTTCAAATTTTACATCTAAAAATTGTTCAACTACGTAAATTGCACTTTTTAAATGGTCCGTAATAGAACTAGCATTTATTGACCCCCCCACAAAGCCAAGATAAATAATTAAATTATCTGCTAAATGTTTATCAACGGGAGCTAAAGAATTAATTTCTTTTTTCAACATTTCAACACATTCTTTACTCACTTGTTCAGAGGTTTTACGTTTTTCTCCAATAACATCTGCGCCTATTTTAACTGGATCTATGGTAGTATCCCCATCTTTAGAAAAAACACCCCACAACACGATTCCACACCCATCTGAATCAGTTTCACAGTATTCGCGACTAATGTTTATAGGGACTTCAAACTTTTTTAACATTAATTCACTTGTCTGTGCTATTCTTTCTACTACTTCTTTTTCTTGTAATGATTTTGATGCGTTCACCACTCCTTTTATTTGTACTAAGTCTCCTTGTTCTAAAAGAATTAATGGTTTCTTTTCTTTTGGTTTTACAACCAATTCAATTTCACCACCCCCTTTGGGATAATATCCTCTTTTAATAAGTTTACATTCAATTTCAGCCCACCTTTTTAATTGCGGGATTAAAACATTTACAAAATAATCATAAGGAAGACTCCATGCAACATCAGTTCCACCTTTTATTTTTAATTTTATTTTTTTTCTTTTACTAAAAATACATGCAGGAAGTATTGACTGCAATAATAGAGTTATTGAACCTGCTGTTTTGATATCTATTTCTATAATTCCAATTGAAAACTCTTTTCTTGGATAAAACGTTAATGTCTCACTTCCTAATGTTGCGCCTTCAACGAATGCTTCTGTAGCTTCAGAAAGAAATTCTACTGCTTTCAAATGTTGATGTTTTAGACCTGGTTTTTTTCGTCCTTTTCGAATATCTTTTATCTTAAATGGTTTATTTGTCAAACAAGATAACGCTAATGCAAGTCTAACAATTTGACCTCCACCTTCCATATAATTTCCATCTAAATTTATCATTATAAAAAAATAAATTGTTAATAATTAAAAAAGTTATTGATTAAAAAAATAAGTTTTCCCTGTTTTTTCATTTTTTACCATTATTTTAGTACTTATTCTTAATACTTTAACTGGTTCTTCTCTATCTAAAATTATGTCTCCAACTTTAAAAGGTAATTCTTCAAATAATAAAGTCATTCTATAAACGTCTTTTCCTGTTTGTTTATGTCGGGTAAATAACTTTCTTGACATTACACATCTTCCATTATACTTTTTTCGTAATATTCCTCTAAGCTTACTCAAAAATTGATTAGAACTTACTTTATAATCCCAACCATTTTTTGATTTTGTTTTTAATGCAATTCCCACCTTTTTTTCTTCAAATTGTTTTTCAACAAAAAGAACTAGCTCTTTACTGCACTTTCGCAGTTGCAATGTTCCCTCAAAATAATTTAGTGGTTTCATTTTATTACATTATTTCAATGATGTGATGACCAAAAATCAAATTTGATTTTTGATTTCAAAAAAAAGTCGGACACAACATTTAAATACTATGACTTGCAGTGATATTTAAAAAGTTTTACTTTTCAAAAAGGAGGCCCATAATGGCAAAAAAGAAAGCAATAAAAAAAGCAACAAAGAAAACAACAAAGAAAAAATCTATTAAACGAAAACCCGCAAAAAATAAAACAACTAAAAAAAAGGTTACTAAAAAGAAAGTTGTTAAAAAGAAACCGACTAAAAAAAAGATCGCTAAAAAAACACCAGTTAAAAAGAAGACTATAAAAAGAAAACCAGCGAAAAAAAAGAAAGCTACAAAAAAGAAAATAAATAAAAAGAAAAGATAATAAAAACAAAAGCTTTTTATTGTTTTATTTTTATTATTTCTTTTATGACCTTAAAAAAAATTTGGAATTTTATTTGGAATGATGATTCCATTGCTTCATGGGTAGTAAATATCATTCTTGCATTTCTTATAATAAAATTTTTATTTTATCCTGCAATAGGATTAGTTCTTGGAACTACTCATCCAATTGTTGCAGTTGTTTCTAGTAGTATGGAACATGATTTAATTTATGATCCTTTAACAAAAAATTATATTATTTGTGGTAAATCTTTTGAAGAAGATAAAATGCTAAACTTTAATTCATATTGGGAAATTTGTGGTGCATTTTACGAAGATATAAACATTAAAAACACTGAATTTAAAGAATTTAAAATGAAAAATGGGTTTAACATGGGGGACATTATCGTTCTTTCAAATAAAAAGAATATAAAAAATGGTGATATTACAGTTTATTGGTCGGACAGAATTTATCCAATAATTCATAGAGTAGTTGATAATAACGAAACACATATAATTACTAAGGGAGATCATAATTCTAGATCAGATAATCCTGTATTAAAAGATCAAGTTATAGGGAAAGCTTTATTTAAGATTCCTTATCTTGGTTGGATTAAGATTTGGGCAGTTAATGTTTGGAGCATAATTATATAAAAAAATGTTATTTTGTAAAAAATGTGGGAGCATTATGTTCCCTAAAAAAGAGAAAGGTAAAACCGTATTTAAATGTAGCTGTGGCTTTAAAGAAATTAACGAAGAGAATATAACTTTAAAAGAAAAAAATAATCAAAACGAAAAAGAAATAGAAGTAATTGAAAAAGAAATTAATATTCTTCCTATTTGTGATCAGCTTTGTGTTAAATGTGGTAATGACAAAGCATATTATGAAATTAAGCAAATGCGTTCTGCGGATGAACCTCCTAGCAAGTTTACTAAATGTACTAAATGCGGTCATACAGAAAGAGATGATAGTTAAAATTATTGTTAAAGCTAGTTCTAAAGAGAATAAAATAATTAATCAACCAGACTCATTATTAGTTCATCTTAAAGCCCCTGCAGATAAAAACAAAGCCAACCTTGCCCTAATCAAATTACTAACTAAACATTTCAAAAAACAAGTTAGAATTAAGTCAGGTCTTAAATCGAAAGAAAAGTTAGTTGAATTTTGAGCTTTTTATTTTATTCTTCTTCTTCTTGATCAGCTTCCAAATCTAAGAAACCTTCAAGGGTTTTATTGTGTTTTATTGCATTAAAGCTCACGGTCATTTTATATTTCTATCTCTGAAAAAAGCATTTAAAAAGTAGATGGAACTCAAACATACACATTAGAAAGTAGATAATGCAGTATAACATAGTAGATTTCATTTCAGCCCTTCTGAGCCTTAAATCTACTCCCCCTGGCGATTCACGAACATAAAAAATTACACTGAGTTATCATTGTTAAATGAATAAACTGTCTTTGGTGTTTTTTACTTTACCGTCAATAAAAAATATTTTGAAATTAAACAAAAAGCTTTAATAACTCATTTCAATTAATAAAGTGATGCCTGTTTTAATCAACTTTAAAATCTGTGATAATGTTAAAGAATGCGAGGGCGCAAATGTTTGTCCTACTGGAGCAATTTCTTGGAATGAAAAAGATAGTGCTATTAAAATTGATAATTCTAAATGCACAAATTGTGGAATTTGTGAAGATGCCTGCATGGTAAATGCAATTAAAGTTGCTAAAAATGATGATGAATTTAAAAGAATAAAAAAAGAAATTGAAGAAGATCCAAGAAACAGAAAAGATCTTTACATAGATCGTTATGGTGCCATGCCAGTTCACCCCGCATTTTTAATAAAAAAAGATAAATTTGATTTAGAAATATTACAATCCAATCAATTAACAGTAGTTGAATTCTTTGAAGAGGAATTAATTAATTGTCTTCTTTGTTCCATTCCAATTAAAGAATTATTTCCATTTACAGAAATCAAGTACAGAAAACTTGAGATAACAGACAAAGAACTCACAACAAAATATAATATCGCAACCAGCCCAGCACTTCTATTCTTCAAAGCGGGCAAACTACTAGGCAAAGTAGAAGGTTATTACGATGACAAAAAGAAAAAACTTGCAAAA
>CAYRWJ010000040.1:0-5097 GCA_964427985.1 uncultured Methanosarcinales archaeon | reverse complement strand
ATGTAATGTAAGTTTTAAATAATAACAATCTCCATCAATAGCTGTCAATCTTATATTTTTTTCAACACCACCTAATTCAGATTCTACATCAAAAAACAAAGAATAATTACCAATTTTTTTAGGATTAAAAGAAACGTTAATTAAAGCATCAGCATTAGCGCTTAATAACAAGCTATCATATTCTACATCTGCATACCTTCCTTTAACTTTAAGATTATATTGATTGGAAAAATGTTCATTATTTTTTATTAAAACAGGAATGTCATAATCTACATTAACACAAGTTTCATACGCAACAATTTGTGGTTCAAAAACATCTTCAATTTGATTAGCACTAATTGAATAATCATAACACGAAAGTATTTCTGCCTTTGCTGGTAAAAATTTAGTTTCTTCTGCATGTTCCGCTACAACTTTAAAATTAAAGGTGTGATTACCATAAAATGAACAAGGAGTTAATAATGAAGCATGAATTGTTTTACTCTTACCAGGAATTAATGTGATTATACTAGGAGAAAAAGAAACATTACTATGTGACACAGTAGATTCAAAAGAAAAAGTTTCAGTAAAAGGAAACGTATTTGTAATTTTAAATTGATAATTAATTGGTGTACAAGGACAAGATGCTGCAGACACCACAGGAATAATTAATAAAAGTGCTAAAAAAAGTAATAATTTTTTCATTTCTTAAGTCCCCACTCATGCTTTTATTTAATTTAAAAAAAAGGGTATAACAAAAAAAAAAAATTAATAATATGTTTGTCCAGTTAGTTCATCGTCTTCAATCTCTTCATTTCTTCTCATCCTACTAAATCCAATAACTAGACCAAGCACGATTAACAAGATAACAAGAGCTATCAGAACAACTTCTGCCCATTTTCTTGCACTGCTTTCACCTTTTACAAGGTTAGCATAAAGTTGGATAGGTTGGGAATTATCACCTGTTGAAATAGTCATAACAAATGATTTTTGACCAACATCCGCTTTATTATTAGCAGTTACAAAAGCAAAAACAGATTTAGTTTGTCCTGCTTTAACTAGAACTGTTGTTGAAGGATCAACTCTTAAAGTTCCCCAATCATCAACTCCAGAAACACTAACAGAATAAGTTTTGTCAGAGTTACCTTCGTTTGTAATGGTTACGGAATAAGTTGCACCTTTACCACGAACTATTTGTTGTGTTTGAGAACCAATTGAAATAGTGGATTGTGTTTCACCATCATCAGATTCAGCACCGCAAAGTTCGCTTTCAACAACTTCAATATCAGTAGTTTCTGTTACAGAATCATATTCTTCATCATATTCTGCTTCAAAAACAACTTCATAAACTCCTGGTTCTGTACAAGCTGGAATTCTCAAGAAAAGTTCTTCAGAAGTTTTAGATTCATCTTCTTCAAGTTCATCTATGTAATAAGAATCTTCAAGATCCAATTCAGGAATACTTGCTGTAACTCTTATATCTTCTTCATCCTTTTCTCCTCTGTTAATTATTTTAGCGTTAACTAAAAGATAACTTCCTGCTTCAACAGAATTGGATGGGTGAAGCATAACTCTTTTAATTTCAAGAGAGTGCCTATTACCCTTTAAATTTAATCTGTAAAGTTTTTCAGTTACTGCACCAGTTCGTCCACCGATAGAAACTCTTAAATCATAGTAATCTTTTTCAGCTTTTGCTGGAATACTTAATTCTAAAGTTTCATATACTGTGTCGCCAGCGTCTAAATCAAAAGTATGAGTTTCATCTTCTAAATCATCTTCATGATCATCATACTCATAACCCAATACTTCTGCTTCGACTCTAAGATTACTATAATCTTGGTCTGCTTGAAGTTTGACCTTAATTTCAATTCCCTCTCCTTTTTCGACCACTAATGTGTCACCAGTTTCGAATTCGTCACCATTAATTTTAACGTATTCTACATCCGGTAGAGCACTTGCCAAGCCACTCACCATAAAAAGTGAGATTAAGCAAACGACAAATACTGTTAATTTTATTGCTCCTTTCATTGTTATACCCCCAAATACTATTACATATTTGTTAAACATATTATATTTGTTAATGTAATTAATGAACTTTTTTAAAGGTTTCTGTTGTTTAGTATATACTAGTAGTTAAAGTCTTTAATCACTCACCAGTTTATAACCCTTAAATTACTGTTAATGTTCTATGCTTTATCCTCTTTAAATCCTCATTACCTACGCTAATTCTAACCAAATAAGTGCCAGTATTTGCATAAGTAGGAATGTCTAAATAAACCGCTTCATAGGTTACATCATTCTTATCAAGATCAAAACGAACTCTGTTAAAAATTCCTAATTCTGGAATTGAAACAGTCATTACACTATCATCAAGATCCGCATTACTTTTCATCACTAATGAAACTGAAATAGTTCTACCCGGACTTGTTTGGTCTCCAAGAGGAAATCTAATTGCCATAATTCCCAAAGCATCACTCTGTTCATTCACTTCGGGAGCAACTAAAACATTAACATCCCAAACTAATTCTTCAGTACTTGAACCATCAGTAGCCAAAACAATAATCGTATTTTTACCAAGTTGTTGAGGTAAAGGTAACCAAGTTATTTGGCCAGCATTATTAATTTTAAAATTATCCGGTCCCTTAATTACTTGAAAGATTACATCATTTCCCAAATCACTAACTGCATTAAGATTAAATTCATAAGGAACTCGCACATAAGCAGTAGTTGGTGGGGAGTTAGTAAATGTAATTGTTGAAATCGTATCTGTAGGATCTGAATGGCTCATAAAAAAGAAAACATTCATACTAACATCAACCAAATCAATAGACCCATCAAAAGAATCATAAGTCGAATGTTCTGCAATATAATTATAAACTCCCACAGAAAGTTCGGTAAAAGAAAGTAAGCCCTCAGAATCAGTAATTCCCATCAAACCATTCATCTTAACGATAACTCCCGGAATTGGGTTTCCATTAGAATCATCTCTTATTTGAAAATTTATATCATAATTTGGTTCTTCACCAACATAAAAACCTAAAATCATTCGTTCTGCTAAATTGTCTCTATTCCCTTTTGTTTCTTTAGCATAAGCATCAATAACAACAGAATATTTTCCTTTAACAGCAGGCATCCAAGAAAAAGAATATGTTTCTGAATCCACAGTGTTATCATTTGCAGGAAGAGTTATTTGTTGATTGTAAATTAGATTTTGATTTTCATCATAAACTTGGTAATTAACAATTGTAGGAACTGCAAAAAGTCTATGAGCAGAATCTGCATAATTGCTTATTTTTGAAAATGAAAAAGACAATTCATCATTTTCTTTTGGAAATTCATTATTTATATCAAAATTATTAATGATTGTATAATACTCATCAGTCGGTCTTCCTTGAAGAACAGAAAAATCAGCACGAGCATAAGCTTCAACATCAGAAGAACATTGTGAATCTACAACTTTTGAAGTGATTCTAGCAGAATAATCTCCTTTAACAGAAGGAGTCCATTCAAAATTAAGTTCTTCTTGTTCACCCAAATAAAGATTAAGATTTTTAACCTCTTTTTTAACTAACTCATTAGACTCAGCAAAAATTTCTAATGTAACTTTTACTTCAGAAGAATAAAATTCGTTTTTAAGCTGTTCAGGAATGTATTCAACATCATTATGCACTCTTTTAAATGCAGAAGTTGTTGTTGCAGCCAAACTTGCTTTAGTATTAATTTGTAAAGGTTCATTAGCATAAACAGAATTTAATATAATTGGTTTGTCAACAACTGCTTGACAATTTTCAATTTTATTAAAAGAAGGAATGTCAATATCAGACGTATGAACATCTGCATTCCCACCTGTATTAAAAGTAGATTTGTAAGCTTTAGGAATAAAATTTTCAGAATAAAAGTATACTGCATACCCTTCATGTTTTAATGTTGAAGGAAATAAAACTCTTAACTCCCCATCATTTGTTTGAGACTCATAAGTTCCAGAAAAATCAGTTACGCTAGCACAACTAGAATCAAGACAGTCATATACTAAGGTACCAACATCATCTTGATCAAACTTAAAAGTAATATCTGCATACGCAGAAACAAAGTTTGAAATTAAAACCAACATTAAAATGGATATAATTAATTTATTAAATTTATTCATTCTTAATTCCTCCACTAATTAGCAAGATCATCTCCACCGTTCATTGTTCCTTCAAGTTCTGAATTTGGATCATTAGGTTCATAGTTATTATTACTAGAACCACCGTCACTTCCGGATCTACCAAATAAGCTCCAAACGCCCCAAGCTCTTACGCTTGCACCAAAAACTTTAACAGTTCCCAACTCTCTTGAAGCAGGATCCACATCATTAACAGCAGGTTTATTCCCATAATCTGCAGGTTTAACAGAGTTAGCGCCCCTAATTAAAGAATCAGTTCCAGTAAGAATTTCTGCAGGAATTCCAGTAACTGCTCCAACAGTTCCATCAATAAAAGCAGTTAAATATTTCAAACCCCAAACATCTTTAGTGCATCTTCTTAGTAATCTAGTCGGAGTTCTAAGAGTAGAATCAACTACTCCGCCAACAATAGCATCAACTCCGCCAGCATTTTGATTAACAGTGCCATCAGCATCAACATTAGTTATTCTACCACTATATCCCGCTCTTAACATATCTGCAGTTGAATAATCAGAAGGATAACGACCAACTCCAGAAAGCGCATTTAATCCAGTTCTTCTTCTAGACGCTCTTTGTAATGCTGCAAATTGAGCTTTAAGTTTTTCTTCTCTTTCAGCAGCAGCTTGACGTTCTTCAATTCTTAAAACTTCAGCTGCGTTTTCGGCTCTTATTTCACCATACTTAAATAACGCAGCACCTGCAGCAATAACAACTGCAGCACATACTAAAGATGCACTTTTTTTATGATCTCCAATATAATCAACTGTACCTGTAAATCCGTTTTCAACCCAATCTGGAATAAATCTTACCATTTTTAATAATACCTCTTCAAATGTTTTACAAAAGAAACATAGCAAGACTTATAAAGATTATTGATGTTTACTATTCAATAGTAGTAGAGCAAAGTTAAATAAATTAAAAAGTTAAATAAAAAAAATGAGAGTAAATATAAT
>CAYRWJ010000039.1:0-6150 GCA_964427985.1 uncultured Methanosarcinales archaeon | reverse complement strand
TTATGATTGGTCTAGAAAGGTTGAAACTCATAAACCAGATTATTATAAATGGGATCAATGGATGTTTTTGAAACTATTTGAGAAAAAATTAGCGTTTAAAAAAATATCTTCTGTTAATTGGTGTCCTAAATGTAATACGGTTCTTGCTAATGAACAAGTTAAATGTGGAAAATGTTGGAGACATGAAGATACGGAAGTAGAATTAAAACATTTGGAACAATGGTTTTTTAAAACAACAAAATATGCTGATGAACTTTATAAAGGCATAAATAAATTAGAAAATTGGCCTGAAGACGTTAAAGCAATGCAACGTCATTGGATTGGAAAATCGCATGGAACTGAAATCTTATTTGAAATTAATGGAGAAGCTTGGCCTATTTTCACAACCAGACCAGACACTATTTATGGTGTGACTTTCATGGTTGTTTCTGCTCAACACACAAGGCTTGACGAATTAGTTACTGATGAACAGCGAGAGGAAGTAAATGATTTTCTTAAAAAAATTAAATCTACTAGTGAGAAAGATATGGAAGATTTAGAAAAAGAGGGTGCATTTACTGGAAGTTATGCAATCAATCCTTTAACTGGAGATAAAATTCCTGTTTATACGGGTAATTTTGTTGTTGCAGAATATGGTTCGGGTATGGTTATGGCTGTTCCTGCTCACGATCAACGTGATTTTGAGTTTGCTAAAAAATATAAGATTCCAATTAAAGCAGTTATTAATCCTGATTCTTTTGATTTGAATCCTGAAAAAATGTCTAGAGCGTTTACTGCGGATGGTAATCTGATTAATTCTGACAAATTTGATGGTTTATCAAACAGGACTGCAATTGAAGAAATAAAAAAGCATTTGAAATCTATTAAAAAAGGAAAATCAACTGTTAATTTTAAATTAAGAGATTGGTTAGTTTCTAGACAAAGATTTTGGGGAACTCCAATTCCAATAATTTATTGTGATGATTGCGGCATAGTTCCAGTTCCAGAAAAAGATTTACCTGTTACTCTGCCTGATGATATTAAATTTGAGAGTGAAGAAAATCCTTTGAAAACGTATAAACCTTTTGTTGAAACTACTTGCCCTAAATGTGGTAAACCTGCTAAACGAGAAACAGATACCATGGATACTTTTGTTAATTCATCCTGGTATTTTTTAAGATATTGTGATGCTAAAAACGATAAAGAAATTTTTTCAAAGGATAAAGTAAATTATTGGACGCCTATTGACAAATATATTGGTGGAAAAGAACATGCGTGTATGCATTTAATTTACTTTAGGTTTTATACTAAATTCTTAAGGGATTTGGGTTTAATTAACTTTGATGAACCAACAACTAATTATTTTTCGCAGGGCATGGTCCATGGATCGGATGGTTTTGTTATGTCTAAGTCTAGAGGAAATGGTATTGATCCAATGGAAACAATTAATGCTCTTGGAGCAGATGTTTTACGTTTTTATTTATTTTCCTCTGCATCTCCCGATAATGATTTCGTTTGGAGCGATAAAGCGATTCAGGGAAGTTCAAAATTCATAAATAAAGTTGTTGAATATTTTGATACTGTTAAAATTACTAAGTCAGATTCTAAAACTTTGAGTAAATTGAATAAAGCAATAAAACAAATAAGTGATGATATTGAAAATTTAAAATATAATCTTGCAATAATTAAAATACGAGAACTTTTTGCATTTCTTCCAGATGATACGGGGAAGGATGTTTTAGAAACTTTCCTTAAATTATTAAGTCCCTTTTGTCCTCATATTACTGAAGAGTTGTGGGAACAGATTGGTAACAAACCTTTTATTTCATCAACAGAATGGCCAAAGGTTGACGAATCTAAGATTGATGAAAAGCTTGATGCAATGGATGATTTGAATAATCAAATAACTGCAGACATATCTAATGTCTTAAAACTTGCAAAGATTGACAATCCTAATGAAATAACACTATTCATTTCTGAGTCTTGGAAATATTCTTTTTTTAAGAAGTTAAAACAAGAGTTGGATAAAACAAGAAATATGGGTGAATTAATTAAAGCAACTTTAGTTAAAGGTCATGAAAAAGAGATCCCCAAGATTATTCAGTCGATTTTAAAGGATGCTTCTAAACTTCCACTAACCATAACTTCGCAAAAAGAAGAACATTCTGCTTTAGAAAATGAAAAAGAAAATTTGAAAAGCAAGTTTGATGCAGATATAGAAATTGTTTTGTCCGATAACTCAAAAGAAAATAAGGCTAAGCAAGCCTCTCCGGGTAAACCTGCGATTCTTGTAAAATGAGATTTGAGTTAGGTTCTATTTTAATTGATGAGTTTATGTTGGTTAAACCTTATTGTAAACGAAACTTATATGAACTTGATGAGTTTTATGATTGTGGATGTCATTTATTTGTTGTAGATTTTTTTGATGGTGTGTTTACACTTAATTTGGGTCCATCATCACGTTATAGGAATCATAAACGTTTAAGCGATAAATGTAATTGTCGAGATGTTGTGGGAGGTGGTTGTTCTTATTTGGATGCAAATTCAGATCGGTTTGTTTTTGATAATTATGCGGGTGAATTTGGAGCTGTTCATCCTTTTGTTTTAAAGAAATTAGCTGATGAATTTGTTAAAGAAAGAACGCAAGAGGTAATTGTTGATCCGTTTTTGCCTAAACTAAAAAAAAGATGGGCTACTTTTAATTTTTAATAACATACCATACTTCTAATAGTGCGATTCCTACCATTATTAATGCTGCTGTTATGAAGTTGATTAAGAAGGCATATCTTTTTCCAAGTGTTAATTCATAGCTTAGAACTGCCGCAAGGATTAGAACTGCAATTATTAAACAAAATATTCCCGCAACTTCTTTTTTCTTCATATTCCAACTTTAATTTTTTTTCTTTTTAAACTTTTTGATAAGAATAAGTGGAAGACGCGTTCAAAGATGAGAACCAATAACTGAAATTAGTTTATTCCTATAATACTCTCCTCTTCGTAACCCTTAAGACACCCTTATTAAAGATTAGTGCTGCACCATTCCTGGCCTGACACGGTTTTCAAAAACAAAAGTCCTTAAGGACAAAGGATCGACGAACATCATAGGACTAATTCCTGAAATTAATCCTGCTCTTCGAACTTCAACTCCTCTAAAGCCCGTTTGAGGTAACAGGAGAGAGCTAACCTCCCAGTCTAGTCTTCCAATCGAATTTAATAGAATTGTTTATAAAAAGGTTTCTGAACCGCATTTAATCATGCCATAAATAACATCCATTATTCTTATTTCATCATTTTACCATATAAATCTTTATTAATTCTTGAATAGTAAAAAGTATATAATGGAATCTAAAATACTTTTTTTAGGTACGGGTACGGGGGGAACCACTAATCAGCAACTTCGTGCTTCTGGAGGTATTGTAATCCAGACTCAAGGTTATCAGTTTTTTTTAGATCCTGGTCCGGGGGCATTACTTAGAGCTAAACAGTTTGGGGTTAATGCGAGATTAAATACTGCTATTTTGGTTTCACATGCGCATTTAAATCATTGTAATGATGTGAATGTTCTTATTTCTTCTATGACTCATGATGGTATTGACCCAAAAGGCGTTCTTATTTCCAATAAAACATTTGTTAATGGTTCTGAAAGTATTAATCCTGTTTTGTCTAAATTTCATCAAAAATGTGTTGAAAGAATTATTACTCCTGAACCTGGTCAAAAGATTGGTATTGAAAATGTTGAAATTCATATTCTTAAAGCTAAACATTCGGACCCACACACTATTGGTTTTAAGTTTTTTACTAAAGATTTTATTTTAACTTATTCTTCTGATACTGGTTATTCTCGTGAAATTGTTGAACAGTATCAACAGTCAGATATTTTGATTTTGAACATGTCTAATTTTGTTAAAAGTTCTGATTCTAATTTGAATGTTGAAGATGTTAAAAAAATTATTAAAAGGGTTCAGCCAAAACTAGTTCTTCTTACTCATTTTGGTTTAAAAGTTATTCATAATGATCCTTTGTTAATCGCGAGAAATATTCATCGTGAAACTGGCGTTCAAACTATTGCAGCTAAGGATGGGTTGTTAATTACACCTCAATCTTATTCTGCAGAGTTAAGACAAAAAACTCTTAATTTGTATCCTTCTGAGAAAGCTAAAGACCTAAAAGAAGAAGCTGAAGAATTGCATATCCAGCCACACAACCCAGAGTCAGAAATGGCATCGCCGGATAAAAACGATCTTTCTTTCCTTTAAAAAATAATAATGCAAGTGCTATTGTTACACAAATTACTATTGGTAGTGTGTAAACCAGTGCAAGTAATTTTGTCATTCCATTTTGAATTAATGAAGTCATAATCACCCCTGCAAAGAGCATTGGAAATGCTATGTCCCCACCACCAAGTATTGCGTTTTGTATTTTTTGTTTTTTTGTTTTTCCTTTTGTTTTCTTTCCAACTTTTTTTACTTTTTGGTAAGGTATTAATAATCCTGCGAACGTGTTTGAATTTGCTTGAAATTTGGCTAATTTTATCATGTGTTTACTTTTCCATACTGCATACATGTCATATGCAGAAATAAGGAGTAAAAGTATAAACATCCAGAATACATTTAATATGGGTACAAATAAAAGTGCGATTCCTGGATAAATTAAAAGTTCAGTTATGTTGTGAGTTAAGATTCCTGGTTTGAACATTTTTAATAATGTTAAGATTAGTGCAACTATTAGTGCAATGATTTTTGGGAGTATTGTTCCGATAGAAATTGTCATTGCTATTAAGATTGCTAAAAAGAACCATAATTTCCATATTTTTAGCATTTTAAATTTGATTAACATTAATGCTAATCCTGTTCCTACTAAGATTGCAATAATTATTGAAATGAATGATGTTGCTGGGTTAGAATCTGGACGTTCACCTATTGCTGTATCTTTGTATTCAACACTTCTTTCTCCTGAATCATTAACTTCAACATTAATTCCTAAATTTAATATTGTTAATCCAATCAGTTGGGCTAATACAAAGAATATTAAAAGAAGAAGTGTTATGCTTATTGTGTGTTTCATCTCTATTTTTCTTTTTCTTTTCTTTTTAAATGTTTGCGTCATATTATTTATGCAATCTATTTTATTTTGAGCCTGTTTTTTAACAAGATTTATATAGTATCTTTCCAATTTTTTAAGGGGGATACATTGACTAATAGTAGAGGAGCATTAGAATTGTCTGTTAACGCAATAGTTATATTAATTATTGCATTAGTTGTTTTGGGTTTGGTAATTGGTTTTGCTGTTGTTAAATTTACTGAGGTTGGTAAAAAATTAGTGTTTGATGAACCAACACCTGAGCCTGATTCTTATAATCCTATTCAAACTCCAGGGGGTAAACAACAGTTTATTTTTGGTAAAGCAAGTAAAATTGAGATGGTGTTAAAACTTTATAATTCTTTGACGGATTCTTATGAGTCTGATTGGACTAATGCTTCTGTTATTTCTTGTGTTGGCGATTCGGGTACTGTTGTTTTTTATCCTGATATTCCTTTCACTGTTATTGAGGCGGGTGAAGAGGGAGATATTGCGGCTTTGTTTGATGTTGAGCCGAGTATTCAACCTGGAAGGTATGCGTGTGAAATAACTTTTAAGACTCGTTCTAAATATGTTATTAATAGTCCTGGTGAAGTGCCTGTTTTTGTTCAGGGGGACCCGATTGCTAATAAATATGTTGAGGTTGATGTTCAATGAAGAAATTAATCTTTCTTTCTTTTTTTATAATTTTTTTTTCGTTTAGTGTTTTTGCTTCAGATTCTAATGATTTAATTGTTGGTTGGAATCCGGTTTATTTTACAGCTAATATGGGTTCTGTTTCTAACTTTTTTGAAAGTAAGTTGGTTGATAATTGTAATTTAATTCTTGATGGATCTTTGGAATGTTATGGTAGGTGTGACCAGTTAGACCGTCTTAAATTTTTTGATAGGAATAAATTTAATCTCGTTGAAACTGATAATTCTGATGCACATATTTATTGGATTCATTGTTTTTCTGAAGTTACTAACATCCCAAATATGGTGAGGCTGGTTGATGGCGATTTTGATGGTTTTTATGCCAATGTTCCTAATGGGTTAATTGCACAGTTCGGGGGTAGTGATTGTGAGGATGGTATTAAAAAGATTAATCCAG
>CAYRWJ010000038.1:0-6229 GCA_964427985.1 uncultured Methanosarcinales archaeon | reverse complement strand
CATTGGGTAACTACTAGATCTTTTAAATACTATATATAATCCACCATCAGGTGCATCATCATCATCTTGTGCTAATTCTAGCTCACCAGTTCCATTAATAAATTCAAGTTCTTGTGTGTATTCTTGGTCATTATCGTTAGAACCTTCGCTTTCTTCAAATATACCATCTGCAAGAATAGTTGGTAAATCAGACGCATCAAGAGATGTATCAACTTGAGCTATACTTTCATTGATGTTCATTTCGTCACCAGATGAAGAAATTGCTACTCCGTCATCAATTGTAACAGATGAAGAACTACCACCACTGTATTGTAGACCTGTTGCAATATCAATTGCTCCAAGGGTATCTGCAGCTATAGCATTGTCTCCCAGAACTATTGAACCCATAAATGCTCCTCCGTCAATAAACAGGGGATTTGGATAATCACCTAGATCTGCAGCCATTGCACCTAAAACTGTAGCTCCTAACATGGACGCCCCAATTCCTAATGCAACTATTTTTTTAATTGTTTTTTTCACTTTCATCTAAACACCTCCGTGTTCGATTTTAATGCCGTATCGGCTTGTTTTTATCACCTGAAACCAACGCCATATTTAAAGATTATGGCGCAAATATTTATACACGCACAATTCTTCTATGACGAAGTTTTAAGTATTTCACTAAGGTCTAAATAATCATTTATAAGCTTTTCGCAACTTTTAGCCTAGGATCCAATAAATTGGACAGCATAGTGGCTGTACCCCCAGAATTCTAAAAAAAGACACAGTCATCACTGAAAAATGGTATAACTAAAAAGGGTGATTTTTTGAAGTTTCTTTAAAAAGCAAGAAAGTTTTGTTTATAAATGGATTAAAAGAAAGGCTAACTCTCAATAAACTGTTGAAAAAATGTTAAAAAATACAATAAAACTAATTTTTAACATAAACTTTGAAATAGAATGCCAGGCATATATATTTACTTTAATTTCTTTCTTTTTCTTGATTCTGCTTCATCAAGATAATTCTCCTTGCTTACTACTTTTTCATCTGTTCTTTTTTCTAATTCTTTTCTTGCCACGCCAGCAACTTTTCCCCCTTCTTTAGCCGCACTTTTGTTTTCATTGAAGCCAATGGCATCTTTTTTTCGGGCAATTTTTGTGGTAGAAGCTTCACCAAGCATAGTGAAAATTAGCTCTAAATCATTCATATGATCTCTTAGGTTTTCCTTATCAATACCTTTAAACTTTTTATACTCGCTCGGGGTTATACCAAAAGCGGCTTTAGAAATTTCAGAAGTTAAAATAGAATATTCGATTTTTATTTTTATTCTTCTTTTGTCCCATTCATCTGTTAATTCATCTCTGATTGCAATTCCCCTAACTCTTTTTTCAATCCATTCATCTGAATAACCTTTTAATTTAAAGAGGTTTTTCATACGTTTTTGAGCTAATTCGGGATTTTCTATTTCTTGTACTCGTTCATAACCAACTTTTGCTAACCATCTCTTAAACGGTTCTGCTTTTTTTGATGGAATTGATTGTATTATTCGAAACGCAGAGTTTGTGTTAACACAGTCAGTGAAACGTAGTTTTCCATCTTCTGCCTGTAATTTCAACTGTCCGACAAAATCGGACACTTCAAAACCCTCTTCAACAAGACTTTTTTTAAGATCTGCCCAATATTTCCTTGGTCTTGAACTTATTTCCAAAGCAGCAATTATGTCAACAACAGAAAAATACCATTCTTCCTCATACCAGGTTCTTCTTATTTTCTTATTTTCAAACACAATTATTGCTTTTTCTTTCTCCATATCGAACTAGAAAGTTGTTTTCCTTTATATACCTTGCGTCAGTTCTTGTCTATTGTCCAATGGGTTTATCGTGCATAAAAAGAAAAATGGTTGTCCAATGAAATATGTGATGCGGGGCACAGGGCTCGCAACATCACTAACGTTCTGAGCATACTTGCAAAGCAAGTATAAACCTGCGTAGATACAGTCACTTTGTTACACTACGTTTCGTAACTTCCTTCGGAAGTCACCACGCCAACTAATTCAAAACTGCAATGGCTGGTGCTTTAAGAATTTGATGCGGGGCACAGGGCTCGAACCTGCGTAGGCACTAAGCCAATAGGGCCTAAACCTATCCCGTTTGACCACTCCGGCAACCCCGTATGTATATATATAGTAATATAAACAAATAGATAAAAGAGGTTATTTATAAAATTATTGATTCAATTTACCCAAAATTCATTCGAAATACAAACCAACACAAACTGATTTCAACACAATAAAACCCACCAAAAAATCAATTCCAAACATTTAAATAAACAATATATAATATAATATAGAAGATGCAAAATACAAAACATCACCACCACCAAAAACATAATCTGCCTTTAATACATCCAAAAGAAATAATCAAACAACATTCACCAATAAAACACACAGGAATGTTAACACTATTCTTTTTACACTTACTTAAAAAAAGAATTAGAACAAAATCATTTGGACTATTTATTGTAAGTTTACTATTTGCAATATTAATACTAGTTTTTTCAGTTACACAAACACAAACTATTGCATTAGGAGTACAAAATTCAGGGGTGATAAGTCACTTAATTTCATATTTCATCTTATCCTTTCTTATAGCAATGTATTTCAAAGAAAAACATGCAAGATTTGGAAAAGGATGGATGCATTTCATAAATGGAATAATAAAATTCAAAGAAGAACACCTTGTTCATATAATACTAAAATCTGCAATAATAGCAGGAAGTTACGGTATATTTATTGAAATAATACAATTTTACGTACCTTACAGACATTTTCAATTTATAGACATACTAGTAAATTTCACAGGTGCATTTTTAATCTTTGCAATACTCCCCCTATTAATAAGACATGAATAAAAAGAAAAGAATATAATATAATTATAAAATAAAATTATTTCTTTTGCCAAGAATAAGAACGAAGTTTAGAAGACGCTCCATAACCGCAAGAACTACAAACTTTTTTTCTCATAAGATAGGTACGTTTACCACAACGTCTACAATGCGTGTTTGTAATCTTCCCCGATTTTTTTCCCATAGAAGGTGTTCCTTTAGTCATATGTAAAAAACCTCCAGTTTTTTGATCGAAATTTCAAATATTTTAAATTTCATTTTAATCCTGTGGCGAAATAAAAATTATCGCATCTCCTCTAAGAAAAACAGTACCTAATTGCCGTTTAGTCTCACCATTAACTCTTTCTTCTGCTTCATCTAAAACAGTATTGATATGAATATCGAAAGCAATTAATTTTCCAATAAATTGTTTTCCATTCTTTAATTCAACTATAACTCGTTTGTTTCTTGCATTGTTTAATGCATCTAGAGGTCTTGAAGTTTCCATTTTAATTTTTGAAATAATTAGCCCTATTTAAAGGTTATTATTATTTAATCAAAACAAAAGATAAGATTTATAAACGCTATGTTTTTTCTGAGAGTTATGATTTCAAGAAAAAGATCAAAAAGAAAAAGTTCAGGCGGACTGTACAAAGTTTCAAGTAAAAAAAAGAAAAGTGAATTAGGCAGTGTTCCGACTACAACTAAATTAGGAGAAGTAAAAAGAAGACTATCTCGAGTTTTAGGTGGAAACATAAAAGTAAGAAATATTCAAACAAATGTAATTAATCTTTTTGATGGGAAAAAATATGTTAAAGCTACAATAAAAAATGTTGTAGGAAATGCAGCTAACAAAAACTTTATTCGTCAAAACATACTAACAAAAGGAGCAATTGTTGAAACAGACAAAGGAAAAGCTCAAATAACTTCTCGACCTGGACAAACAGGCAGTATAAACGGGATTCTTGTTAAATAATAATTTATTTTTTTAATTAAATATTTTTATTAATAATCTTATTAACAATCTCCTTAAATAATTCTCATAATAAAAATAAAATGTTCTTACCACCAACAAGTAACAAACTGACGAAACATTTATATAGTTAATTAAGTTAGTTTATGCATGTTAACCAATCAACCTTCATGGATGACAGAACCCGGAATAATTCTAAGTGACTTAATGGACTATTACCCACTCTATGACTTTTGTTTAGATGCAGGATTAACACTTAGCATACAAGTAGAAGACACAGGTGGCTTTCCAAAATCATTTAGAACAACAATTCAAGCAAAACAAAAGTCAGATGGCGAAGATTTATTCAGCACACTTAGACAGAATTTAACTCTTTCTGACGCAGAAGACAGAGAAACCGCAAAAACTATGCTTGCATATCCACTTGAAAGTTTTGATTCAGAAACACATGAAATAACCACAACCAATTCAAGTGCAACATCAAGTGCAACAATTAGAAGATTGCACACTAATCCTTTACCTGATTTAGCAGAGAGATTAACAACAGGACAGGTACACGCAGTATTACACGCTTGTTACCATTATGACCCAAACAGAGTAGCTTCAATAGCTAAACAACTTGAACCTTCAGACGGAATTTATGCAACTTCACACCTCATTCCTCACACTATTTCGGGAACAATACATTTTACTGTTTTAGAACAAGTAATCAGAACTGTTTGTCCAGTAAGAAATTACACTGAAAAAGAATTAGAAATTCCAGAAAGATTAACTTACCAACAAGCAATTGAACTAAAAAAACAACTAGGCGGAAGCCTCCACCCAGACCACGATCATGACGGAGAATCATACTTAAGTACTAGAATTATGGCCCGCTTTGCAACAGACCCAACAATTAATGCAAGTATTCCCGATATGAGACGAAAAGCAAATGAACTATTTTTAACACCACCTGAACCATCAGCGGCACAATGCGCAGAACATGTACCTACACAACTAACACTATTTGACATAGAAGCAAATGATCCAGAACCAAAATCCGAATAAGAATTTTAAAACTTAACTTTCTTCTTTTTTCGAAAAAAAGTAAATCCAAAAATTAGTGCAACTAACAACCCAACAAAAACAAATGGAGCAAAAGAAATACTACCTTTCTTTCCAATGACTGCACCAGTAACAGAACCAAAACCTTGTGTTGTTTTCTTCACAACATTACGATTATCTTCTAACTCTACCTCTACAACTGTTTCTGTTTCTGGAGATGAAACCTCATAAACTCCCTCAGATACTTCTTTAGATAAATCAATAATTGTGGTTTCATCAGGGTTTAATCGTATTTTTTTTATAATGGTTCTAGAGTTTTCTCCCACCAAATTAAACTCAACATCCTCATCATAATCTACATTACCAATATTTTTTACATAAGCAAAACTTTCCTGAAAAACAATTTCTAACTCTTTAACTTCTTTAACAGTAATTTGTGTTTTTTCAATTAATTTGCCATACGAAATCAAAACGTCATAATCACCCGGCGCAAGAGAAGAAGGGATTTTAAAAGAAACAGGATTATTTGATTTAATCAAAGTTGAAATAACATCATCACCTAATTTAAAACTAATATTTTCTTCGCTCATTTGCTCCCCTGCTTGATCAAATAATACTCCTGTTACTTTGCCTTCTTCGCCAGGAAGAAAAATTTCTTTTTCTAAAATGATTTCTAACAATGTGGGAATAGGTGAAACACTAAACGACAATTCTTTTTCTGCTTTATTACCATTCTCATCTTCAGCAATAAGCAACAAAGTATGTTCACCAGAAGATACAGTAGCATCTAAAACAAAAGATATCTCTTCATCTGAATTAAAATTTAAATCGTTACTTTCAAAAAAAAGCATAACATTAACATTTTCATTAATGGTATCATCATCAACAACAATAGTTGTCATTATTTTTTCTCCAGGAACAAACACACTTTTTTCTAATTCAAAACTAATTTGTAGTTCATCAGTAATTAAAAACTCATCAGATTCAAAAGAAAAAAATGTTTCTTTATCAAAAGAAGTTAAAAAAGATTTTATTTTACAACTCCCCAACATTGCCTTAGATATTCTTAAGGGGTCCACAATTATTGAAATTGAGTTATTATCTTCTAAATAAATAGACTTTGTAAAATAATTAAGAGCATAAGGCGAACAATCCAGATTAACCTTAAAAATAACATCTTGATTTACCCCTTGAAATTCTTTAACAGAAAAGGAGGTAACAATTTTTTCACCAAGATTATACTCTTGTTTTAAATCATTATCTAAAGATAACTCTGCAAATGTAAAAGTAGTTAATAATAACAAAGATAATACAAATACAATAAAAAAAGATAACAATACATTTTTCATA
>CAYRWJ010000037.1:0-6362 GCA_964427985.1 uncultured Methanosarcinales archaeon | reverse complement strand
TTCTTTCTTGTTGTAAAACTGCAATATAGTTATGTATAAGTTAGCCTTCTTACTTGGCTTTTGAATTGGTTTTTATTAGTTTTGTAGCAACTTTTGCTTATGCTTCCAAAGGACAATAAGTTTTGGATTTATGCAATAAACTCAGAAATCTTTTAAAATACTCCTTTAATTCTCATTTAAATGAGCATTTTAGGATCCGCTAGAGCTACTTGGAAAAAAATTTCAATAGAAGAACCAGAACCTTCATTATTAGATACAAAACCTTGGGGAAGAAGAGTTAAATTTCTATATGAACACCAACAATTAAGAAAGAAAAAATTAGAATATCCCTATGACGAATTTACAAGAAGCAATTGCACTGGAACAGTTGCATGGGTTTTAAAATTTGACAAACAACTAAGAAGAGAATGGCTAGAAAAATTTCCACAAAATTGTTTATATGATAAAACTCAGGAAATTGAGGGAGTTTCATTAAATGATGATGGTCTGCCAATTTTTATTGGAGAAGAACCATTTATAGATTATTTAGAAGCTCATTGTGTTGAAGATGAAGAAGGAGACATTATCGACTTAAGTGGTTATGGTGATGTTGGTTTCGTCTGGCATTATGGACTTTGTCTTGGAAACGGAATCATCTTTGAAAAAGCAGGAATTAATTGTACAAAACAAGAAGGATTCTGGGAATTTTCTTACATAGATTATTTTGAAACTAAAAGACTTCCAAGATATACAATAACTGATTTAGTAATTACTCCAAAAATAACTCACTTATAAAATCGTTCAAGAATTTCTTTAATAATTAAAATTGCTGAGAGAAGAGAGGACACCCCAAACGCTATAGCAACACCCTGTTGTTTTCTAATATCTCGTATTCCAATCAAATCAAAATAATGAATTGTATTTTCTGTACGTTCAAACTCTATTGCAATTTCTTTAATGCTATTAGCTTTAGCAATTTCCATATAAGAAAAGTTAGGGATACAATTACCAGTACATTTATACTTCTTCCCAAGATCAAATTCAACTTTTGGAATTGTTCCAGCAAGTTTTGTTTTTGTATGAGAAAAAACAAAAGTTCCAGAAGGTTCCATAAACATATCATAAGTTAAAGTATAACTGCCTGGTTTTAATATTATAAAAGAAACTATTGATTCTTCTTTTTGAAATTCAGCATTAACCTTTAAATTAGAAAACTTTGCAGGAAGATGAATATTAATACTTGGTTTACCCAAATAATCTTCGTCTTTTATTAAAAAATTTATTTCGCCTTTATTATTTGAAAAATCGTGATAAATTTTTAAATCACTAATTGTATCTGCCACAGTAGATTCCAACTCAATTTCATAAAGATACTTTTGGGGAGGAATGTATTCATCAATATTACTAATGTAATTAAATGATACAATAGCAATTATTATCAACACTAATAAAAATAAGATTTCAACAGTAACTGCACGTCCCTTTCCCATAACCTATATTTTGCATAATATATATAAAAATGTTGTTATCAAAAGATATTTTATAAATCAAAAACTAATTGCTTTTAGGTATAAACATACCATATTCTTTATAAAATAACAAACATTACTAACTTATATGTTAAGACTAGATATGCAAAAAGACTTAGAACTTGTAATGAAATTATGCGGAGAGGTGGGACACAAATCCCAAAGAACAAAAGTATTAGAAACATATGCTGCATTAATTTCAAGAGTAAACACATTAGAACTTGTTGACTTTTTTATTCATGGAAGAGATGAAGTACAACATGATGTTTCTCCTGCAAGAGTTATGAGAACTTTTGGAAAAATTGCTTCAAAAGACGTTAATGAACGCACCGGCAGACATGGCTGGTGGCATGAGATTCTTCCTTTTGTAAGGGAAATATCAACCATCCAGTCACAACAAATTTTTGGAGACTTACCAATACTACAAAGTGCGTATGAAGCAAGAGGAGTAGAGGCATTCAGTTCAGGAATTTTAGATTTATTAAAAGTAATAGACACATATGAAATGTTTCCCACATCATACCAAGTTATGATGGGACGAAATCCAACAGAGCCTTATTATTACGCACACGAAAAACTAAAAGAACAAGCACTAACAGATTTAGATACAGTCCATCTTGGTTCAACTGCTAAAACAATAAGAGAACTTCATGAATTAGAAGCGCCAGAAGAATTATGTTTATTGGCAAATAACTTAGTAAGACGAGAAAGAGAAGGCGGAAGAAGGGGGTGGTTATTCCCAAACAATATTTCCAGATTCAAATATGCAGGCAGAGAAGAAAGAGAATATATGCAGGCAATGATAGAAACAGATAAAATCTGGGAAGGTGCAACCATTGATAGTTTTGAACAAAAATTAAAAGACCCAACATTTTATGGTTTCTTAAGAAAACAAATTGAAAGAGGGGCAAGTTTTAGACAAATAAGAAGAGTAAGAAGTTTCTTAGAAGAAATAGAACAACATTCAGAAATTGTTGCACCTTTGACTTATGTTTTAACGGGAGAAAAAGGGCGGATACCTGAACTATTAAGATATTTACATTCTCAACCGTTTGACTTTATTAGAGATACACCCAGTTGCAATACAGGAATTCCCGCGCAATCATTACTTCCAGGATTACTTTCTGCTCTTAAAAAACACCCAAATGAAAAAGTTATTGAATATTTTAGAAGAATAGTTAGTTCAGGAGCAAATCCTGCAGAACTAGATGTTATCTTTGAAGAGTTTTCACCATATGAAGATTCAAAAGGAAAAAGATCAGCTTACTCAAATGATGCAATTGGAAAAAGATTTAGAGAAAATTCTGAAAAACACCAACCAAGAATAGAAGCAGTTGGAGAAAATGCAAAATCAATAAATGCTTTAAAAATACTATACGATTCAGCTTCAGGATTAGAACATCAAATTGTTGTTGGTGCACATAATGAAGATAAACATGAATGTACAACCACTTCATTCGTTAATGGAGACGGAATAATGCATGCAATCTTTCCTCACTCAATGATGATTGACCCAAGAACAAATGAAGCAGATTGCAATGGATGCTCAAGTTATAAGTTATGTTTTGGCATGGAGGAATACACAAGTGCAGTATTATTTGACCCAGAAGAATTTGATCCTTCTTTTTTAGAAGCATTAGCAAAAACAATACCCGGAACATATGAATTACAAAGAAATGAAAACGGGATACATGGAGTTGCATCTTTTATGGTTGTTCCAAAAAAAATGCAAGAAGCATATCTTCATCCAACAATTACAAAGAAAGAAACGCCAGTTTTAACAGAAAGAAGTTTACCAAATATGGTCGTGTTTCCTTTCAATATGAAAGGTTCAGCATATTTTGCAAGAAGTTTAAGAACCCATACAATGGGAAAAGAAATTGAATGTGTTAATGAAGATGTTGAAACATCAAAAGAAGAATGGGGAAATTCTTTTGAAGAAGTTCAAGCAAGAATGCAACACTTGACTGGAAGAAGGATTCAGGTAGTTGGTTCTGAAAGTCAAACAATATATCATCCAAGTTTAACTGATTTTAATTTAGAAAGAGATTTAGGAATAAGATATGTTAGAGGGAAAACATTCACGATAACACCAGTTGGAAAAAGAAAAATAAATTAAAAAAAATAAAAACAATTAATTAATTAATTAATTAGAAAAACGCCCTCTGTTTCTTGGTCTCCCTCTAAACTGATTAGAAGCAACAACCCGAGCAATCTTAATTTTACTTAAGGGAGGTGTTTGAACTTTATTAATTTCAAATTCTCTATAATCATTTTTAACTCTTGAAAAGTTATCATGATCATAATCACATAATAAATTAATTACTTGTCCTTCTTTACCCGCTCTAGCAGTTCTTCCTATTCTATGAACATACTCTTTTGGATTCTTAGGGATATCATAATTATAAACGTGTGAAACGTCATTAATATGTAATCCTCTAGCTGCAACATCAGTACAAACTAAAACACCAAACTTACCATCATTAAACATTTCCAATGATTTATTTCTTTTATTTTGAGTAAAACCACCATGAATTGCAATAGATTTAATTCCATTAACTTTCAATGTTTTAGCTACAAAATCAACAGTATTTCTAGTATTACAGAAAACCATTACTAATCCTCTGTCTTCTTTTTGTAATAAATGTGTTAGTAAAGAAAGTTTAACATTTCTTTGAACATCAAAATAAACTTGTGAAAGTTTACTTGGGTCAACCATTTTTGTAGCAGAAACCTTAACGGGTTCATGCATATACCTATGAGCCAATCTTTGAACTTCACTTGGCATGGTTGCTGAAAAGAATAAAGTTTGTCTTTCTTTTGGACAATGATTAATAATTCTTTCAACATCTTCAATAAAACCCATGTCCAGCATGTGATCAGCCTCATCTAAAACTAAAAGTTTTAGTTTATCTAAATTAATAGTTCCTCTTTGTAAATGATCCAATAATCTTCCAGGTGTTGCAACAACAACTTCTGCAACTCTTAAATTCTTAATTTGAGGTTCAATTCCAACTCCACCATAAACTGCCATAATATGTAGTTTACTTGAAAGTTGTTTTACCATTGTTTTAACCTGTTCAGCAAGTTCTCTTGTTGGGGTTAATACCAATGCTTGAACTCCCTGTTTAGGAACAGAATGTTCAACAATACCTGCTCCAAAAGCTAAAGTTTTTCCTGAACCAGTAGCTGATTCTCCAATAACATCTTTTCCTTGTATAATACTCGGAATAGATTCTTCTTGAACCTGAGTAGGTTGTGTGAACTTTAATTCACGTATTTTTGCAAGTGTATCAGTACTTAATTTAAAGTCTTCAAATTTCATTTTATATTTCTCCGAAAGCACTTTATGTAGAAAAAGTCAAATGTTTTAACAAGTGCTCTCTCTCTATGCCATCTCTTAATAAACAGAGTTTAAAGATGGTTTATAAAGGTTTCGGTTTGTTACTTGGGGGTGGTGACAACGGGAACATTTAAATCCAAATTAAACACATTTAAGACAAACTCTCACAAGCAACACCATCCTTATTATTATCCAAATGATAAACATCAGTTGGACACTTATTAAAAACTATTTGTGCTTCTGACTGAGTTGTGAAGTTATCACAATTATAAATATCTTCTGAACACTCTTCACTAACCTGATCAGTTTCAGCAAAGATTAAAACAATAAGAACAACCAGAATAAGAAGCAACATTACTAACAAATACGGTTTCATAAAAATATTAATGATGAATTGTTAATAAATTTTTATATTAGGTTTAAGAATAATTCTTTCATATCATTAAAAGAAAGTGTGTTTAAAACTTCTTCTTTGGTTAACCATTTGAAACTACTTAGTTCGGTTTCTTGTAACTCGACCATTCCCGAAACCCAATCAGCCACAAAAATATCAACACGCTTTAAACCGTTTTTTAATTCATATGAAATAAAATCAGATTTTTTTAAAAGATTAATTGTCAGATTTGTTTCTTCTTTAACTTCTCTCAAAGCAGCCTGTTCAATCGTTTCACCCTCTTCTAAATGCCCCTTAGGGAATCCCCACAACCCACCTAAACTTTGAATTACCAAAAACTTATCTTCTTTTCTTATTATTGCACCTGCTGAATGTTCCATATCAACCAAAAACATATTAAACATTAAATAGTTTATTGTTTGATAAATTAAAGAATATGAAAGAATTAGAGATTTGTGAAATATTTGAATCCATTCAAGGAGAAGGAATATATCAGGGGTATCCTACAATTTTTATTAGATTGTCTGAGTGTAACTTAAGATGCTCATATTGCGATTCTAAATTCAGCTATAAAACTGGAACAAAATTAAGTATAGATGAAATAGCCACAAAAATAAAGAAATTTAAATCAAAAAAAGTTTGTATAACTGGAGGAGAACCCCTTCTTCAAAAAAATTGTATTGATTTAATTAAAAAATTAAATGAATATGAAATTAGTATTGAAACTAACGGAACAAAAAGCATAAAAAATATAGTTTCACATGCTTCAATATCTTTAGATATTAAATGCCCCTCATCAGAAAATTCAGATAAAACAAAATTTGAAAATCTAGATTGATAGAAAAAGAACGATTAGAATTAAAAAAAGGTTTTAATCCAGAACCCATTTTACATACGATAAGTGCTTTTGCTAATGATTTTAATAATTGGGGTGGAGGATATATTGTAATTGGTATTAAAGATGATACTAAAGAACTTGTTGGTATTAATGAAACTGAAATAGATTCTATTATGAAAAAACTTATTGAATTAGCAAATAAAATACAACCAACATATTATCCCATTATAGAACCTATCGAATATAAAAATAAACATTTAATAATTTTATATTGTCCAG
>CAYRWJ010000036.1:0-7135 GCA_964427985.1 uncultured Methanosarcinales archaeon | reverse complement strand
ATTAAATTTGAATGGAATAAATTGTACCCTTAATGAAAACATAATAAAAATAGAACACTTAACACACTCAGGAATAAAAGGAATCGTTGCAGTAACGCCATCTATATTTAGTTCTGGTAGTGGTGGTGGTGGCAGTGGTGGAAGTGGAAGTGATGATACAGAAGAAATCATAGAAGTATGTAAAGAAGACTGGATATGTGAAGGATTTGGAAAATGTATTGAAGGTTTACAAACTCAAAGATGTTTTGATGGAAACAATTGCGGAACAAATTTACAACAACCTTTATTGGAAAAAGAATGTGTTGAAGAAGTAAAACCGGAAGTAGAACGATTCGAACCAATCATTAACGAAGAAAAACCAGACTTAAACACAGAAGAAACAGAACAATACAGCAAAGTTAACCGAACAGTATCCATAATAATAATCATATTCGCAATAGCAATAATAATATTCTTTATTAAGAAAGGAAAGAACTAATTATTTCATCAGCTACATTCTTAACACTTTTATTGGTGGTATCAATACAGGTACCAAAATCAAAAGCGGATGTTAACTTAAATACATCACTTACAGCATCTTTGCCAAGATTTTTATCCCGAGTATTGTCACGTTCAATACATTTGTTTACATCTGCTTTTAGAGTAAATACTTGGTTTTTGCAATCAAGATTTTCAATCAAATCTTTTAAATGATTTAAATGATAAAAATTATGCTCAAAAATCACAGTTTGGTCTTTTAAAGATTCTTTAAATTCTGGAAGTTTTTCTTTATTTGCTTTCATAAACTTTTCTTCAGGAATCCACTTATCGCCTGAAACATAATCTAAACCTAAGTCTTTCATTACTTTATCAAATGAAATAACTTTTGCATTGATTTGTTTAGCAATTTCATTTGCTATGGTGGTTTTGCCAACTGCAGCGGCACCTCTAAGAATGATCGCAAAATTCATATTAATCCTCCGTCATATATTAAACTAAACCCTTCCTCTCTTAAAAATGTTAAACCATCACGTCTATACGTTTCAAGATTATCAGTTGAATGAGCATCAGTAGTAAAATAAAGTCTGTTAGCTTCATTTAAAACGGTCATAACACCCTCCATGTCCGCATTACCATTTAAAACAGACTTACAATTAAATTCAACACCTATTCTATGCGCGTTAGCACAAGCAACAATTCTTTTAACATCCATCTTACCTAAATGGAAATCATAAGGATGACCAATTAGGTTGATATTATGTCTAATCATAGCATTAATCATTCCATCAGTAACTTTAGTTGGGTCTCCAACATAAGTCGAACCATGTAATGATAAAATATTAAAACCAAAACGAACACCTTGAATATCTTGTCTTATACCTCCCTCTTCATCTAAAATATCTGCTTCAACACCAAAACCTAATTCTAAATCTGATATGTTTCTATCTTCGGGATTTCTTCGATTACCAGTTCTACCTTTACAATAAAGGCTGGTGGAGTCAGTAGTACAATGATCTGTAATCATTAATCTTTTGAGTTTTAATGCTTTAGCTTTTGCCCTCATTTCTTCTAGGGTGTTTTTTCCATCAGACCAATCACTAGTATGAGAATGATATTCCTCTTCTAAAGGATGATTTACAAAACGTAAGCTAGTCATAGAGTTAGAATTGAGGGTTTATTTATAAATTTATGTATTTACTACCTTTTGGTGACTACTTCTCACATATATAAAAAACAGGAGGGTGGGGTCTAACATCATTATTAGATATCTGATATTTGCCATTAACTTCTAAAAGTTTGAATTTGGTTTTTTTAATTTCATTTTTTACTTCTTTTATAGAGGGAATATGAATATATTGTTTAGTTACATAAGTTTTCTTGGTATCACTTGTTTCTCTTTTAAAAAACCGATCTCCAAAATCTTGTTCTTCAATACTAATTCCTAATTTTTTTAAAATATAAAATCTAATGCCTTGTTTAAACCAAAAAAAAGAAAATTGGGTATTGCAAACTCTTGGATGTGCAGTAAAAATAAAAATACCTCCCTTTTTCAAAATACGATAAGCTTCTTGTAATGCAGTTAACCTATTTTTACTTCCTGGAATTTGTGTCCATCCCTGATTTGAAAAAATAGCATAATCAAAAGAATTATTTTTAAAATTAAGATTTGTAGCATCATCAACTTGATAATCAATATCTTTAGAAATTTTCTTTGCATTATCAATCATAATGGGGGTTATGTCTACTCCAATAATTTTAAAACCCATTTTGGCAAGAGGAATAGTAGTTCTTCCAGTACCGCACCCAATATCTAAAAGATTAGCTTTCTTTTTTGTAAAATACTTTTTAAAAAAATGTTTTTCAGAAATCCACAACCCTTCTTTTGCAAGTTTTTTATACTGGATTTGGGCATTTTTTCCAGAAAACTCATCAATAACTAATTTTTTAATATCTGTTTTCATAATAACTTACTTAGAACTAATACTTATTAATCTTTTGATATTTCTAAAGCATGCATGATCTTATCTAATTTTTCATTAATTTCACTAAGGTCAACACTTGAACTATGATTATTATTAGAACCGCCTTTATTGTTTTTAGAAAAACAATCACTACAAAAAACTGGTTTGTTAGATGTTGGTTTAAAAGGAACTTCACAATTTTTACCACAAGAATCACAAACAACTTTAGTCATCTCAAAATCTCGTCTATTGCTACTATTACGACTAGAACTGCCACTATTACGATTAAAACTACCGCCAGAACGACTAGAACTACTTCTTCTTGGACGATCTTCAAAGTCTCGACTTCTACCGCTATCTTCGAAGTCTCTGCTTCTACTGTCTTTGTTTCTTCCTCTCGGACCTTCAAATCGTGCCATAAATATGATAAAACTAGGGTTAGTTTATAAGGTTATTGGATAATGCAAGCAAAAAGTATAAATACTTGATATATTAAATAAGATAATGGCAATTCCCACATACCAAGTAACAGTACCAGAATACACACTTAAAGTATTTAATAAGAATTCTAAACAACTTAATTATGCAGGAACTCCTTGGTTTAATATAAAAATTCCAAAAGTTTATCAGGACAACAAGCCAGATTTTGAAAAGATTGGTTCTAAAATAGATGTCTGTTTAAAGAAACATTTTCTTGGTAAAAAAGTAGCTATAAGAGTTCTTAGTTCTGAAGAACACAAAGGTAAAAGTGTTAATGAGATAATAAAAATAATTAAGGAATTAGGACATGATAGATATGACTCAAAAAGAAAAGGAGACAGGTATAAGAATATTGATAACAAACACATTGATTTCTTTGCTTTAGACTTTGAAATTAAAAAAGATGGTAAATACTTTGAGCAATTTATTGAACCCTTTTATTTCTGGCCTATTGCAGACAGAGGAAAACCTATCAGAATAGATATAGCTATAATATATGATTTAGCTAAATTAAAAATAATAAAACATCGATACAAAGGTAGAGAAAACGAACTAAAAAAAGACGGGTTTGTATTTGATTGTGTAGATAAAACAAAAGCAATATTGGGAATTATTAAGATATTATGAAGTGTTAACTTATCTCTGAATAACCAAAGCGTCAAGTTCTTCAAAACTTTTGTGGGGGAGGGTTATAATGCTTTCAACCTCAGTTAAGAAAGCAGCAACTTGTTTATCTAAAGTTAAAGTTAAAGCTTGAATTTTATTTGGATGATCATTAAATTCTGCTGGAAGTCTAGTAAATTCTGGATTAGCTAACCAGACATACTCTCCTGAAAAAAAACTAACTGGAAGACTTTCGAAATCAAAATACTCTCTTCTAACTAATTCACCTTGGAAGATTTTACCTCTTGTTGCATCGTCCATTTCTTTAACTAATTGCAAAGGAAAATCAATAACTCCACCAATACAAAAACCTTTAGGTCCAGTCCCACAACAAACACTGCCCAAAATACCGTAATGATTAGTTAAAAAACCAGAAAGATTAATTGGATGGTAAACCCCTTCATCTTCTTTATCTTTTCTACTTATTGCATGAACAGCTTCCGCAGCAATCCAAGGAATAACTCGTCTAACATTTTCCGAGTAAGAAAGAAATAACTTTGAAGAGTCTGAATCAGGCCCACAATCAAAACCAATCTCTATTTCTGAAGTATTTTGTGTCATTCGGTGAATGAAGCAAGCGGGGTTTAATAAGATGAGGGATATGTTATAGATTAAAATATAAATCTTTAAAAAACACTCTTAATTCTTTTCTTTTAATGGCTTGGAATAGAGCAATAGAAAAAATAACCATGGATTGGTTAATTAAAAATCCCCTTGGTTCTTGGAAAAGGAATTTTGGAAGGAATTTTAGAAGGGGAAATGATGCATTTTCAAGAGGACTAGTTGGTTTATATTCAGGGGATATTTTTGGTTTAATGGATGAAGGAATGTCAAGAATAGAACATTTAACTCAAAAGGAAGCAGATTTTGCCAAGTTGTTGGTTGCTTTTAGAAGAGAAAAAGACGGAAAAACAGAGTATCTTTTGAATAGTAGACCTCATACAAGAGATGAAACAATAACAAAAAGAAGAAGAGATATATTTACTCGAGTTCGTGATTTTTGTGACGAACATAATTATGGGGTATTTGGATTAAATTTTAACTTGTGTGTTGATTTAGGTTTTGATTTAAATAACGTAACAGTATCAGAGTCATTATTAACCCAAGATGAAAAAACAATCTTTTTAACAGAACATGGAGAATATAGAGTAGATGGATGTAAAACAGATCAAGAAGCAGAACAAGTTATAATTCCTCAAGAAGTTAAAATCGCAATGCAAGCAGGAAAAAAAGTAATGCAAGACGGAGGATGGTTTTTTATTCCTTTCCCTGAATTTGATGGGGAATTAGGAAATGACTTTCTTTATGCGAGAGGAAGTCAAAGAGGATTTAAACTACCTCCTGATGAAAATTCTCGTTTTATAGCACATGAAGGATTTAAAAAAGATGGAGAAATATATGTTAAGGGGACTTTAATACGCCATTCTATAGACTGTCTTCATGAACCTGTAAGATATGGAAAACAGGGAAGGAGAACATTAGAATGTTCACATAAAGCAGTTAGGATTGCAAGAGATGAAGTTTAATTTTAAGAAAGTTAAAATCTGTTTTACAAATTTTATTAAATAATTAACATTAGTTTATTAACAATTAAATTAATTAATTCTTTTGATTTTATTTCATTTATTTTTTTATCGGGATTCCAATCAATTCCTGGGTTGTTATTGCCCTCAATAAAATATAAATTACCATTATTACTTCTAACAAAATCTAATGCATATAAAGAATGTGACAAATTTACTTGAGTGCTTAACTGTTTAGTTATTTTATTAACCATAACTAATACATCTTGAGGAATGGTGTTTAATGGCATGTAAATTAAATCACCTCCCTGATGTTCATTACATTTAAACTTCCCTTTTTTTGCAATTCGTATATATGTTTGAACAATTTTCGTATTTAACAAAATAACTCTTAAATCAATAAGTCCGTTATGTTTTTTAAAAACAAAGCCTTTTTCACATTCAATAAATGGTTGAAGAACATAAGATAATAATGGCACTTCTTTTTTATCCTCTTCATAATGCATTATAATCTTTTTTAAACCGAATTTTTTAAAATTGATTTTATAAATCTTAAAACCTCCTGCACCCATCTTATCTTTTAAAATATAATTTTCATTAAAATCAGCATTATTTTTATGATTTTTTAATAATTCATCTAATTTTTCTTTGGCTTTAATAATATCTTGTTTGTTTGAATTATTAATTTCTACAGAGGGTATAGCCCATTTTTTAAAGTTTTCAAATGTGTTTAATTTATTTTGAAAAAGAGATTTAAGTTTTTTATTATTAAATAATCTAACTGATTTAGATTCAGTAAGTAATTTTAACTTATCTTTTTGTTTTAAGGTTGAAGGGGTAAACTTGTCAAAAATAACTTTAGAACTAGCTTTGCCTTTGTTTTTAACCCATCCTTTTTCATAAGTCCAAAAACTCTCAAAAATACCTGAACCAATAATATCTTTAGATGTTGTAAACGCAACTTTAATACCTTTCTGCTTACATTGAACTAAAAAATAACTATAACTATCATTATATCCTGCGTATCGACTCTCAATTGAAAAAGGAAACGACTCAGTATAATTTTCATCCCCTGCACTATGAGCATTATTTTTAGAATAAACAACAATCATATCAAAGTTTTTTATGTTAGTCTTTATCAAGTTTTAATTTTTACCCAAACTAACGTTATGCAGGGTCTTTTATAAATGTTCTGAACTGTGTGGAGAATTGTGCTTTTTAAGCATGATTTTTTTTAAACTCTGTTCTTATCAAGATTGTTTTAAGATTAATTAATTTTATTTAACTATATGTCTATGAGGATAGGCAATGTTAACCTTTTTTGATTTAGAAATCCCATTAATTATCTCATTAGTTATGTCACTTGCTACTTCAATCCTTTTTGTTATTAAAACTTGATATCTTACTTTTATTTTTATTCCAGAATTTGCTTGTTCAATTCTAATATAAGGCTTTTTCTCTTGTTTTTTTAGTTCTGGGTCAAAGAATTTTTTAGCAGCATTTAAACACATATTTTTTGCTAGTTCTAAATTACTTTCATAAGTTATAAGTGTTGAAACTTCATCAAGAATAAATTCATTAATAGTTGAATAATTTATTATTTTTTGTTCAAATAAGATTGCATTAGGAATTAAAATAACCCTTCCTGAAGTTTCTTCAGAAGCAATAGTTCCTCCAATTTCAGATAAGTAAATATGCATTAAAGAAATATCTGTAACATCTCCTTTTGTATCCCCAATAGAAATTCTATCCCCAATTTGAAATGGTCTTTTAGCTAGAATCATAATCCATGCAGCAATTCCGGTAATAGGTCTTTGTAATGCCCAACCCAATGCAGCAGTTAATAATCCTGCAGAAACTCCCAAACCAACAAAAGAACCCGTTAAAACAAATATGGCAACTAAGATAGCAATAACAACAAAAATATATTTTACAAGATTAATAAATAATTTAACATTATACCTCTGCTTTGCAGTTCGTGCTTTAAATAATAAGGCTTTTTTTGTAGCATGTTCCACTAATTTGTAT
>CAYRWJ010000035.1:0-7421 GCA_964427985.1 uncultured Methanosarcinales archaeon | reverse complement strand
ATAGATTCTTGTACATTTTTTAACTGCTTCTAGTCCTTTTACTGTGATATCTTTTTCGTCGTTAAGGCCTAAGCCTATAATATATAGCATATTGTTGAATCATGATTGAGTATTTATAAAGATTAGGGTAGAAACTTTTATAAAAACAGCATAATAAAAAAGGGTATGCAATTTAAAATAAGTAATGCAGTACTAGAGAAATTCCCAACAGTGCAGATTGGAATACTAACCGTTAAAGGCATTGACAATACAGAAACCAATCAAGAAATTCTTAATTTAATCAAACAAGAACAAGAAAGAATACGAAAAGAATTTGAAAAAAAAACATTATCAGAAAATGAAAGAATAAAATGTTGGAGAGAAGCATTTTCTTTATTTGGAGCAAAACCAAAAAAATACAGATGTTCAGTAGAAAATTTATACCGAATGACCCTTGATGACATTGACTTAACTCACATTAACAAAATCGTAGATTTGTATAATTATATTTCATTAAAACACATGGTTCCTGTTGGAGGTGATGACTTAGATAATATTGAAGGAAACATTACACTAAAGATATCAAATGGAACTGAACAATTTATGGAATTAAATAGTACTGAAACAAAAAATCCAAAAGAAGGAGAACTTGTTTATATGGACGACAAAGAAGTCTTATGTAGAAGATGGAATTGGCGAGAATGCGATAAAAGTAAAATGACAGAAGAAACAAAAAACATTTCATTAGTTGTAGAAGGATTAGTATTAAGTGAAAATGAAATAGAAAAAATCATTAATGAATTAAAAGAATTAGTTATTAAATATGTTGGCGGAGAAACAAAAACATTTATTTTAAACAAAGAAAACAAGGAAACTGAATTATAAGTTACCATTACAAACTTCTAAAAACACAAGATTTAAATAAAATGTAATGGTAATTACTTTATGCGCGTTATTAAACGAATAAAAAAAGGGAATCCTTACTTCTATCTTCAACACTCAATTAGAGAGGAAAAGAAAATAATAACTAAAGAAAAATATATTGGAAAAGAAATACCAAAAAACATTGAAGAAATTAAAAGAGAATTTATCAAAGCAGAACAAACCCAAATTAATAATAAACTGCAAGAAATCAAAACATCATTCCAAAAAGAATGGAAAAAAATACCCCAAAGTGTAAAAGAAGAACAATTAAAAGAGATGGCAATAGCCTTCACATACAACACTAATGCGATCGAAGGTTCAAAAATAACTTTAAACGAAACAAGAACCATAATTAATGATAATTACGCCCCAAACAAATCTTTAAATGATATAAAAGAAACTGAGACTCTTAACAAAACATTTTTAGAAATGTTAAAACAAAATAAAAAAGTAAGTGAAACTCTAATAAAAGAATGGCATGAAAAAATATTCAAAGAAACTAAACCTTCAATTTCAGGAAAATACCGAGATTATTCAGTAAGAGTAGGAACATATCGAGCATTAGATTGGCAAGATATTAAAAAAATGATGCAATTATTTATTGTATTTATTAACACAACAAAAACAAATGCAGTTGAAATAGCAGCAAGAAC
Organism: uncultured Methanosarcinales archaeon; assembly: GCA_964427985.1. Taxonomy (GTDB): domain Archaea; phylum Nanobdellota; class Nanobdellia; order Woesearchaeales; family JABIAG01; genus JABIAG01. The sequence goes on along the minus strand of CAYRWJ010000035.1, from coordinate 5,865 downwards.
ACACTACCAATTTGAAAAAATACACCCTTTTGGAGACGGAAACGGAAGAATTGGCAGATTATTAATGAATCACATACTTTGGCATAATAATTACCCCTTTTTAATAATAGAATACAAAAAACGAAGTTCATATTATCATGCATTAAGTAAAGATGAAGAAAAGTTTGTACAATACTTCATAAGAAGATACCTAAAAGCCCACAAAACCAGAATAAGCCAAAAGGTTTAAAAAGAACATAATGATTTCTATAAAATATGAAAATAATTGACTCTGGTGCAGAAGCAACCATAAAATCTGATAGAAAAACTGTATTAAAAGAAAGATTAGCAAAAATATATCGAATCAAAGAAATAGATGATAAACTAAGAAAAACAAGAACAAGAAGAGAAGGAAAAATACTCGGAAAATTAAATGAACTAAACTTCCCCGCACCAATTCTTAAATCAGTAAATGATAAACAAATGACCATTGAAATGGAATTCTTAAAAGGCAACAAATTACGAGATGTACTTTATAAAGACCCTTTAGGATTAGGAAGAGAGCTAGGAAATAAAATTGGAATACTTCACAACAAAGACATAGTACATGGAGATTTAACAACATCCAATATGATATTAGATAAAGAAATAAAATTTATAGACTTTGGACTAAGTTTATTTTCAAAAAAAATAGAAGACAAAGCAGTAGACTTACACCTTTTAAGACAAGCACTAGAAAGTAAACATCACACCACTTGGGAAGATTGTTTTAAAGAAGTATTAAAAGGTTATTCACAACAATGCAATCATTCAAAAGACGTATTAGAAAGATTAAAAGTAGTAGAATTAAGAGGAAGAAATAAACATTAAAAATTAAAATAAGCACATTCTAACATAAGGTGACCACAAAAATAGAAAGATATAAATATGTGGACACCTTAATTATATTATGTATTTAGAAAAAAGAATAAAAGGTAAAACAACAAAATATTATTTAGTTCATTCTTACAGAGATAAAAATAACAAAGTAATAAAAATAAGAAGATATCTTGGAAGTAATCTTAAAAAAACAGAACTTGAAAAATTAAAACAAAGAGCAAAATCAATAATAAATGAACAAATTAAAAATATTAAAACCGACATTTTTGATTTTTCACTATCGCCAAGAGAAATTGAATCAATAAATAAGTACGATAATAAACTTAAAATCCAACATTTAAACAAAGAAGAATGGAACCAATTTACTGAAGATTTTGTTTATAATACAAATGCGATTGAAGGTTCAACAATCTTAAAAAATGAAGTTCATAACATACTAAATAAAACTAAATTTTTAAACTCTGAGGAGATAGAAACAAAAGGAGTTGCTAATGCAATTAAATTCATAAAAAATACAAAACAAGACATTTCAATAAATCTTTTAAAAAAAATACATAAGTTATGTTTTAATGGTTCAAAACAGTTTGCAGGAAAAATAAGAAATGTTGAAGTTGTTATTAAAAATGCAAAAGGAAAAATAATCCATCAAGGAACTCCCGTAAAAGAATTAGAAAAAGAATTAAATGAATTCATAAAATGGTACCAAAAAAACAAAAAAAAATTCAAACCATTAATTCTTACTGCAATAATGCACAATCAATTTGAAGATATACACCCCTTCCAAGATGGCAATGGCAGAGTTGGAAGATTATTACTTAATTTCATATTAATAAAAAACAAATATCCACCAATAAATATCTTACTTGAAGATCGAACAGAATACTATAAGATACTCCAACTTTATTCTAAGGAAAACAAAATTAAACCAACTCTAACATATTTAATAAAACAATATAAAAAAACACTTAAACAAGCAGCTACAAAAATAACAAAAAAATAGAATTAAGAGGAAGAAATAAACATTAAAAAAAAATATAAAAATTCTTTAACCACAATTACCAGCAGGAACTACATCAGTAGTTGTTGCAATAACATTATCGCACTCAGAAGGAGCATTATCAAAATGATTACACATTTCAGCAAGAACAGAATTAGCATCTCTAGCACCTTCATACTTACTGCCTTCAATAAAAGTTGTTGGACTACCCGTAACTCCTAACTTATCTTGTAATTCTTTATCAGAACGCATTAAATCAATGCCTCTTTCTGTTTCACAAGTTGCAATAGCATCAACATCTAAACTAAGACCTTTTGCCACATTTTGCCAACAAGAATCAGCATTTTGATAAGTACAAGCAGTATTCATTGCAATAGCAAAATCAAACCAGTCATCAACACCATTATCAACCAAAACACATTTTTCACGAATGTTTTGATTTAATTCCTGACCGCCATGTAAAGAACAAAGATTACCATCATCTAAACATTCATCACCATACTCACTATAAATTACGTAATAAGGATTAAATTCTGCTTTGTCACCAAGAATTTTATAAACCTCAAAAACAAGTTCTTCTGCTTGATTACCATACGGACAATAACTCATAACAAAAAAATCAAGTTGGGGTTTACCATCACTCAAATCAACACCAATATCCTTCATAAAATCAATACGTTTTTGTTCATCAATAAAATAAGAAGCACCAGTAGCTTGTGGTCTAATTTTAAAACCATCATCAAAAGCCTCAAAAACTGTTTGAACTTGACTATTATCCGTCCAACCCTTAGTTTCAATAATTGAATCATCAACAATAAACGCAGGAACTAATTCAATATCAAAATCTTCAATTAAACTTTTAGCATCCTTATCAGAAACATCAACATATTTTGGAGTTACACCTTCAAACATTTGTTGTAAAGCAAAAATTATTTGCGAAGGGTCACAAGAAACACAAGTTTCATCATTTAAAACAATAAGTTCAATTTCTTTAGTTTTAGGAAGATCTTTACAAAAAGGATGATTTGGAATTTCATTACAAATTGCTTTAGTAAAATCGTTTTCAGTTCTTCTTCCATTATATAATTCATCATTAAGATAAATTGTTGGACTGCCACTAGCACTAACATTATCTGCTCTTGCAAAAGAGTCAGAAAGTAATTTGTCTCCTTCCTCACCCTCATAACAAACTTTAATATTTTCTACATCTAAACCTTTAGCACAATCCTCCCAATTGTCAGGAATAAGTTGAGCATTTTTATTCATACAACCAATCATATCCATATACTTATCAGGATTGTACTTAGCAGCACATAATTGCACTTTATTACCTTCAACTTCAGGTTGACCATGCAAAGAATCAAAACCAGTTTCGGTAGTTCTACCAATAAATTCAAGAGAAAAATCAACTGCGTTACCAAACTTAACTAAAACAGGAGCAATAGCATCCTCAACTTGGGTACCATAAGGGCATTGACTCATAACATAAAAATCAAGTTTAACCGGTTGCCCATCATAAACAACATTTCCAGTTATACCACCATTCGTTAAATCTCTCACAACAAGAAAGGCAAGAATAATTATGATTATTACCAATCCACTTTTTATAATTTTTTTATTCATACCTGTATATTTGAATGAATTATTTATAAAGATTGTGGATCTTAAGAAACGTTATCCAAAAATAGCTTTAGCATCAGAAACCTGATTCTTTTGATATACCTTTAAACTTTCAGCAAGAGTATCTGCTTTTTGATTAATTTCAGCATTCCAACCATCAATTTGTTCAACTAAATCAGGAGAAGCTATTACTTTAAAAAAATCCTCCTTTCCATCGCTAAAAACATGATATGTGCTGTTAGAATCAAGTAAGTCTCTCATTCCATTTCCAAAAAAATCAAGCGTAAAAATATCAACATCCCTTCTGGTTTTAGTCTGGCCTCTTGAAACAGAAACATCACAGAATTTATCATCTCTAAAACCTTCCATAGTCGCAACAAAGTCAGAATGTTGGTCCGGATCAACAACCGCAACATAACAAGGAAGAATTCTAACTTTAAAATCTTGACGTTCAGAAAATGAATAAAAAAAAACTGTTTTATACTCAACTCCTCTCCACAAACCTCCTGCAAAAGGAATTGTTAATAATTTTTCTTGAACCGCAGTCCAACTAAAAGCGTGTTCATTACGCCGAACCCCATTAATAGTCATAACATCACTTGCTTCAATAATATCAGTCATAACAAAAAAGAATTCACAATAATTTAAAAAGATTTAGGAAATAATCTCAACATTATCAATACACTCTTGGATAAGCTTTTCACTCATATCCAATTCTTTTTCTGCAAGTTCAATATCTCTCATTTTTGCTTTAGTTTCAGGACTTCTAGGCACAAAAAAAGTACAACAATCCTCGTGAGGTTGAATAGACGTTTCATAAGTCCCATACATTTTAGCTAAATTAATAATTTCCACTTTATCCATCCCAACTAAAGGTCTAAAAAAAAGTTTAGTAGTTACCTGATTTACAACCCCCATATTCTCAAGAGTTTGAGAAGAAACCTGACCTAAACTCTCACCAGAAACAATTGCTTTATGTTTATCCATAAACTTTTCAGCAATTCTTAACATAAACCGCCTATATAATAAAATTCTTAGTTTAGCAGGACATTTAGTTACAATCTCTTTCTGAATATCTGTAAAAGGAAGGAGAATTAATCTACAAGAATTTTGATAATCTTTAAGTAATTTAAATAAATCTTTTACTTTATCAATACTTGCTTTCTTTACATGAGGGAAATTATGAAAATGAATAAAATCGACACTACACCCTCTTTTCATCATTAACAAAGAAGACACAGGGCTATCAATCCCGCCAGATAAAAGTGATAAAACTCTTCCTGCAGAAGCAACAGGCAAACCACCAAAACCTTCTTCAGTATTTTTTATTATAAACGCATGCTTATGCTGAATCTCAAGTTTTAAAATAAAATCAGGTTGTTTAAGTTTTACTTCCAATTTAGCATTTTTTTCTAAAAAAGCACCAACCTCAATATTAATTTCAGGACTAGTTAAATGAAATTGTTTATTGGACCTTTGGGTCTCTAACTTAAATGAAGAAATATCTTTACTTTTTAATATTTTCAATGCCTCTTTCTTAACTAGTTCTAAATCCAAATCTAATTTTATAACCTCAGAAAAAGAAGCAATACCAAAAACTTTCTTTAATTTAGCAAAAGGATTTGTATCCTTAGTCTCAACCAAAAATCTGCCGGACATACGCAAAATAGAACAATCTAACTTATTCTTAATATTATTCATCAAAGTTTTCTCAAAAAAACCCCGATTTCTACCTTTAAGTCCAATTTCCGCATATCTTATTAATATATACATAATATAATAAGAATTCACGAAAAGTTTAATAAAGTTAGTGGTTTAACGTCTAACAAGAAAGTTCATACACCTAACCCCCGCCCTTGCTTATGCAAAATCAACTAATTCTGTCCCATATCCCTTAATTTCAAGAAAATGAGGTGAATTCGCGAAAAGTTTATATATTTAATCTTTCTAAAGAAAACTCATGAAAGAAGGTCTTTATACCAAAAAATTAAAGGCAGAACGAGTTATTTGCAGTTTATGTTATCAACAATGCATACTTTCTCCCAATAGTCGTGGTTTCTGTAATACACGAGAAAACAAAAAAGGAAAAATTTATACTAAAAATTATCAAAAATTTAAAGAAGAAAAAATAGATAAAATAGAAGTAGTTCCTTTATTTCATTTCTTACCTGGAACAAAAACCTTCATATTGGGAAGTATTGGCAATAATTTAATCAATTCAACAGAAGAAGAAATAAACAGTTCACTAAAAAAACTTAAAAAAATAACAACAGACCAAGTAATAAAAAGAGCATTAAAAAACGAATGTGCCTCAATTACTTATTTAACAGATGAACCAACAATGTTCTACGAAAGCATGATTGAAATTGTTAGAGTGCTAAAAGTAATAA
>CAYRWJ010000034.1:0-7432 GCA_964427985.1 uncultured Methanosarcinales archaeon | reverse complement strand
TAAGATTAACTAAATCACCATCTTTATTTAATTTAGTATCTGGCTTACCACATTTTTTACATAAAACAAATTCTTCAGCATATTTACGAATTTTATCATTAATTTTAGAAGCAGAAATTTTTGCACCAAAAATAGCATGAGCTTTGTTAATTGTGCCCGGTGTTGCTAACTCTTTAAGTAAAAATCTAAACAAATGTTGAACAGGACGTTGAAACGTTTCAGCGATTTGGGGAAAATTACTAATAATAGTTTTATTACCTTGAAGATGACCTTTAACTTTTGGAATTTCAAAACGTTCTCGTTCATGAACGGCAGAAGGCATATCGCCAATCGCTTTATCTAACATAGTTTCATAATCCATAAGAAATAGAAAAAGAAGTTGTTTTATAAAGGTTGTTTTAATTTCTTGTTTAAGAACACAGGTTCAAAAAACAAAATGTTTAAATATTACAGGTCATAAATAAAATAATGGCGTTTTTTTGGTTGAAACGGAGATTAAAAAAAGTAGATGTTAATTCTTTAACTAAAAAAGTATTTTTAACATTAATAGCATTTCAATTAGGAATGGCAACAGCGCAGATTATTGATTTAAATGATTCTAGAATAAATCAAAAAACTAAAAAAGGAACTGAAATATTACTAAAAGAAGGATCAAAATGTAAAAATCAGATAAGAGTAAATGCAATTATTGATTTAGTTAAAAAAATAACTAATCAAAGAGTTTTATTTGATGAGTTAATAAAAAAAGCATCACAAGAAACAAAAAAAGAGGGTTTAACTGATTTAGAAAAAACTCTAAAAAGTTTAAGAGCTTGTTTGAAAAAATTAAACGAATTGGAAAGAATAAGAGAAGAACTTTTTAATCAAAGTACCATTCTAAAAACCAGTTTTGAAAAAACAGATTTTTCAAGTTATGAAAGGGTGATTTCAACTTTAGAAATAGAAATAGAAAGAAACAAAGTTTAAATTCTTTAAAATCAGTTTGTAAAAATATAAAACCAATTCATTAAATGTTTATGGAAAAGTTTTTAAAGTTACTTTTCAATAATTATAACATGGTATTGGAATCAATAATTTCTCCATTAAAAGCAGAAAAAGAACCATGGGAAATGTTTTTTATTGGATTAATGTATTCATCAATTGCAATATTTTTGGCAATATTTGTTTTTGGCGGAGAAGAAATGTCTTTAGTAATCGTTTTTTTAACAGTAATGGCGTGTGCAGTTTTAATGTATAAAACTTTAAAATATGAAGAACATAAAGATTTAGAAATAACAAAAGAAACAAAATTATTAAAACAACATGGAAAAGCAATATCTTTTTTCTTGTTTTTATTTTTGGGTTTTTTGGTAAGTTTTGCATTATGGTATGTATTTTTACCCGCAGATATGTCTCAACAAGTTTTTTCAATGCAGATAAGCACAATAAATACAATAAATACTGATGTACAAGGAATGGTAACAATACCTAGTTCATTAATAAAAATTTTAAGTAATAACATAAAAGTATTATTATTTTCTTTGTTTTTTTCATTTTTTTACGGAATGGGTGCAATATTTATTTTAACTTGGAATGCATCAGTAGTCGGGGCAGCAACAGGAATTGCAATTAGAAATAGTTTAAGTGCATTTTTTGTAAAAACAGGCGCCATAGGATTTGCAGGATATTTTACCGCAATTTCTACGGGATTGTTGCGTTATTTATTACATGGAATACCAGAAATAGCAGCATATTTTATTGGTGGTTTAGCAGGGGGATTAATATCTATAGCAGTAATAAATCATAAAGAAAACACTGAAGAATTTAAAAAAGTAATGAAAGACGCATCTTGGTTAATGCTCATATCATTAGTTATATTGATTGTTGCAGCTTTTTTAGAAATTTATGTAACACCCATCTTTTTTTAGGCAAGAATTTTAAGTACGCCTGGAGAAATTTCAAAAATTTCACCAGCTTCAAGAAGTTTTTTAATAATTTTTTCAGAATTTAAACCTAAATTATCAACAAGACTTTCTGTTGTAACCCCTTCACCCACATCTAATTTTTTAATTAAATCAAGAATTTTTGGGTTTTCTTTTTTTACTTCTTTTTTTACTTCTTCAATTTTTGGTTCATCAAAAATAATTGGTTTTTTAAGTTCTAATTTTCTAACATTAATCCAATTTTTGTCCTTAATCTTTTTAACAATTTCAGGCATGATATATCTTTCGCCATTATACTCCCTAGGTCTTCCAATAACTAAAATAATATCTCCTGCACTAAAATCCATTTTTAATTCATTAAAACTTCTTAAAATTATTTCACCAGTACCATCATCTAATTTAATTAAATTATTATCAGAATCAATCACAACCCCCAACACATTTACCCGAGAAAATTTTTGTTTAGTAGTTTTAATGAAGTTGGGCTTCCACCCCTCCATAACAACATATTCTCCTTCTAAAATATCTTTAATTCTGACTTTAAATGATATTTCTCTTTTTGATTTCATAATTATAACCTTTGAATATAACCTGCTTTAGGTTCAAAAATATCTCCTGAACGTCTTAATTTTTCAATTGATGTTTCACAATCACTTTTACTAATATCTTTTTCACTTGCTTCTTTGATTATACTATTAAGAGGAATTGGTTTTCCTAATCTTTTTTCTAAATCACCAATAATTTCTTTAATTTGTATAATTTTTCCACGTTGAGAAGTAGATATTCCTGTAGTAATAATGTCTGTATCAATTTTACCTGTTTCTGGGTCAATACCAACCTGAGAAAGACAATTATGCAATAAATCAATAGCCATTTTTGCTTCTTTTCTAGTAACTTTATTAGAAAGTTTCATTCGTGACATACCCTCTGAAAGCCTAACCAATGCTTCAAGTTGTCTAGCAGTAATTGGAACTGATTTATGTCCTGATTCATCAGAAACGGCATTTCTAATTTCAACATAATACCGTTTTAATTCATCCATGGCACCATCTGTAAGAACGGGATTGATTCTTTTTGAATAAGCAATATATTGTCTTAAAAAAACAGTATTAATTTCAGGTTCTTCAATATCAGGATTTTGGTGAAGCGAAAGAATGTGGGTTGCAAGTTTAGTATCTTTGTCCGTATCAGGTAAATCTCTTAAAGGAAAAATAAGATCGAATCTACTAATTAAAGGCGGAGGAAGATCAATTTGAGTAACAATGGGAGTATAAGGGTCAAATCTACCGAGTTTAGGATTAGCAGCTGCTAAAACAGTTGTTTTACAAGTCAAAGTGGCTTGAATGTTAGCTTTAGAAATTGAGACCGTCTGTTGTTCTAAAGCTTCATGCATAGCAGACCTATCTTCAGTAGTCATTTTATCTAATTCATCAATACAGCATAATCCATCACTAGCTAAAACTAAAGCACCTGCTTCCAAACTCCAACCTTGTAAAAATTCATCTTTAACAACACTGGCAGTAAGACCTGCACCAGAAGCCCCTTTTCCCGAAACATATCGGCTTTTTGGAGCAACAATATTAACACGTTTAAGTAACTGGCTTTTACCACAACCCGGATCCCCAATTAATAAAATATGAATGTCCCCTCTAGTGATAACACCATCACTTCTTTTTTTATTAACTCCACTAAACAATTGAATTAATAATGCTTCTTTAACAAGATTATGCCCATAAATTGAGGGAGCAATAGCAGCAATCATTTTTTTTAATAATTGTGGGTCTTTACTTAATTCAATAATCTCTTTTTCTTGTTTTTTAGAAATTTTAAGATCATGAAAAGATTCTTCTTTAGGTTCTACATGATTTATGTCAACCATTAAATCAAATCTTGTGGAGGGAGCGCCTGAACGTGAAATAATTGGAACTTCTTTAATTTGACCAGTAACCATGATGTTCATACCTGGATTTGTTCTTTTTTCACTAAGTGGACTAACTAAATCTGCTTTTAAAAATAAATTTATTCTTTTGGGTTGTTCTCCACCATCTAATTTTTCAGGATTTTCTTCTAATACAATTCCTTGAGCATCAACAAGTTCTTTTTCAAGCATCTTAAATTTACCTTTTCTACCACAACCACATCTTGTTGGTTCCTGAAATTTTGTATCTAATTGAGGAACAGAAATCACATTGCCACAAGCAGGACATTCAAATTTGGCAATAGTAACTTGAGGACGAACATCAGATTTTTGTCTAACAACACCATCAAGAGATACAAACTTTCCAATATGAGAACTACGAATTTCTCTAACTTTAATTTGGGAAGATTTTGGTAAATCTTTAAAACGTAAATAAAAATTTTTAATATTAGAATCCATATTTTTAATAGCTAAATTACCTGCTTGCAATATATCCTCTGGGTTGTCTAATAATTCTTCAGCAAGTTCAGGGTCAAATTTTGATAATTCTGAGAAAACAATATTTAAATGAAGTTCTTTTTTTCTAATAAGTTCTACAATTTCTGTTTTTTTTTGATCTAGAAAATCAACCATGCGTTTAATTTGTTCTGAAGCATCCATAATATTTCCCCCAAATAATGCTCAAACCAAAAACTTTTTGGTTTTTAAGTATTTAAAAAATAAAAATAAAAAATTACATAACTTTTTTAAGTTGTTCAATTAATAAATCTAAAGCTAGATTAACTTCTTCTTCAGATTTAGTACCAGTACAAACAATCTTACCATTACTAAACAACAAAAATGTAGCTTTAGCAGCAGGAAGTTTGTAAACCAACCCAGGAAATTGTTCTGGTTCGTATTCAGTATTGTCCAATTTCATAGCTAAAACATTAAGATTTAAATCCATACCAACGCTACCTGAAGCAACAATGTTTTGAATTGTAACGTCTGGAACAATTTTAATTTTAATGTTAATTTTTTCTAAACTTTTAATTATTTTTTTAATTGATTCAGCTACTTTGTCAAGAGTTCTTGCACCAGTGCAAACAACTTTTCCACTAGAAAAAATTAAAGCAGATGTTTTTGGATCTTTAATTCTAATTACTAATCCCGGAAATTGTTCAGGGTTATATTCAGTATTAGATAGTGTGGCAGCCATTCTTTCAAGCGGAATGTCATGTTCTAATGCTGTTGAAACAACAATATTTACGATAGAAAGTCCAACTTTTCCTTCATTTTGTTTTTTAGCCATTTTAACCCTCGTAATTTTTTTTAATATGATCCTCTTTTTAAGCAATCATTTTTAAATAGTAGTTTATAAGCATTTATAAATACTTCCTTTTTAAATGTTATAGTTTATAAAATGATCAAGGTGCTTGGTGCCCCCTACGTTTCCTGTGGAGATGTTTGACTAGGGGGGCTGTATTGTCCGAATTCTACTTTTTTTGTTTAATTCTTTGTTTTATGAGCTCCCTTATTTCTCTTGGAGATTAAAGATAAACTTTATATAGTTAACGCTGTTAACTTTAGTTATGTTTTCACAAGAAATAGAAACATATTATGTAATACCTGCAATACGTAGAGAACTTTCAAAATTAATGATCAAAAAAGGACAAACACAACAAGAAGTTGCATTAAAATTAAAATTAACTAAGTCAGCAGTATCACAATACATATCCGGTAAAAGAGGTAAAAAGTTTTTGCTTCCTGAAGAAATTGTAGAAGAATGTTGTTTACAAATATTAAATGGAAAGCATTATTTGAAAGCAATACAAGATTTATTAATAAAATTAAAAGAAAGTAAAGAAATATGCAGACTTTATGCTAAAAATTTAATTCGACCTGAAGATTGTGAGGTATGCAAAGGATGATATATTTAGATAATGGGGCAACAACACAAGTAGATTCAAGCGTTGTTGAGATAATGAAACAAGTTATGATTAAAGGATACGGTAATCCTAGCTCTTTACATAATTTAGGAAGAGAAGCACATGAGAAACTTGATGAAGTGCGTGAATTAATAGCAAAAGAGATTAATGCAACTGAAGAAGAAATAATTTTTACTTCAGGAGGCACAGAAGCAAATAATTTAGCTTTAACAGTTTTAGAAAAAGGAGACCACTTTATTACAACAAAAATTGAACATGCTTCAATCAATGAATTTGCAAAAATATTAGAAAAAAAAGAGATTGAAGTAAGCTGGTTAAAAGTTGATGCAAAAGGAAATATAAATTTTGAAGAGTTAAAAAACAGTTTTAAACCAAATACAAAATTAGTATCTATAATTCATGCAAATAATGAAATAGGAACTGTTCAAGATTTAATCAAAATAGGTAATGAATGTGCAGCTAATAAAGTAATTTTTCATTCTGATTGTGTTCAAAGTTTTAAAAAAGAAAAAATAGATGTAATTAAAATGAATCTTTCAATGATTTCAATTTCAGGACATAAAATACATGGACCGAAAGGAATTGGTGCATTATATGTAAAAAAAGGAATTAAAATTATTCCCTGTTTTATTGGAGGGGGTCAAGAAAATAAGAAACGACCCGGAACAGAAAATGTGCCCGGAATTGTTGGCTTTGGACAAGCAATTAAATTAAATTATGAATCAAATAAAATAAAAGAACTAAGAGATTATTTTATTGATAAGGTTGAAAAAGAAATAGAGGAAGTTAAACTAAATGGTGCACGTTCAAACAGATTATGCAATAATGTAAATTTTAGCTTTAAATATGTTGAGGGAGAATCATTATTGATGAGTTTAGACTTAGAAGGAATAATGGTATCTACAGGTTCTGCTTGTAGTTCAAGAAGTTTAAAACCATCTCATGTTTTAATGGCATTAGGGATGGGAGCAGAACAAGCACATGGAAGTATAAGATTTACTTTTTCAAAATATAATACTAAAGAAGAAATTGATAAAACCATTGCAGTTTTAAAAATAATTTTGGAGAGGTTAAGGGCAATAAGTCCATTAAGAAAAAAATGAATTATACAGAAAAAGTTGTTGAAAGATTTCAAAAACCAAAACATATGGGTGCTTTAGAAAAAGCAAATGGAACTGGAAAAGTCGGAAACCCAATTTGTTTATTTCCAACTGAATTAATTCATACTTCTGAAGGTATGAAAAAAATAGTTCAAATAAAAAAATCAGAAAAGGTATTAACACATACTGGTGATTTTAATAAGGTTATTGCAATTAGTAATCGTACATATGAAGGAAAATTATTATTTATTAAAAACCAATTAGGAATCGTAAAGTTAACACCCAATCATTTAATATATGCACTAAAACTACAAAAACCAAAAGATAAATATAGACGGTTTAAATATAAATCAAAACTTATTCCTGCCTGGTATCATGCTGAAGATTTGGAAAAAAGCGATATTATTATTTATCCTGTTTTGAAAAAAATAAAAGATATAAAAGAATTAAAAATTAATAATATAATAAAAAAATATGATTTTCGAAGTAAAAAAATACCAAATAAAGTTAAAATTAATGCAGATTTTCTTAAACTGGCAGGTTATTATTTAACTGAAGGAAACA
>CAYRWJ010000033.1:7685-7971 GCA_964427985.1 uncultured Methanosarcinales archaeon | reverse complement strand
AATTATCAACTGAATTAGAAGTAATTAATGTTAATTTAAATCCCACAGAACTTAATGAATTTGCATTAGACTTTTTTGTTGCAGATGATATTGATGCGGGAAGTTATCAGGGAACAATAATTATTTCAGCAGTTGGTTCAGAATGAAATGGTTTTTATTTTTTTTATTTTTTTTAAGTTTTGAATTAGTTAGTGCAGGTTTTGGGGTTTCACCAACTAAAATTATCGATGAGGGAGAATTTTATGTTATTAATATAGTTGCTGCTAAAGAATTGGCAGAATTTTTT
>CAYRWJ010000033.1:0-7675 GCA_964427985.1 uncultured Methanosarcinales archaeon | reverse complement strand
AATTATGAAAAAGATTATGAGTTAATAGTAAGTGAAGGAGTTGTTGTTAGTGAAGAAAAAATTAAGATTAATGCAAAAGAAAAGAAAAAAGTCGAAGTTAAATCAAGTAATAGTGGAACTATTGAAATAGTTGAAAAAAAGGGTAAACTTTCATCAAGTGTTATTATAAAAGTTGAATCAACTAAACCCCGCATTGAATTTTATTCTTCTAATAAAAAAAAGGGAGGGCTTGTTGGTGTTGTTTTAATTAATCTAGCGGGAGCAGGATTAGTGGGGGTTTTACAATGGAAGAAAAAACTCTTTTAATATTTTCTATTTTATTGTTTTGTTTTGGAATTTCAATGCTTTATCTAATTTATTCAAATACTGATGTGGCAGAAGTAGAAGAAATAAGTTTATATCTTGGAAAAACAGTTAAAGTTAGTGGAGAAGTGGTGAAAATTAATTCTAAAGATGGAGTGACGTTTATTGATATTAAAAGAGAACAAATAATTCCCATTGTGTTTTTTAAAGAAATGGATTTAGAAATTTATTCAAATGTAGAAATTATTGGTGAAGTAGATAAAAGAAGACAAGGATATGAATTATTAGGAAAAGAAATAAAAATTAAATAAAAAAATTAACTTTTAAGTTTGATATCTTTCCCAACTAATGAAGCTACATTCATTGCACTTAGTTCAGCCTTAGAATCAACAACACCTATTTTTTGTAAGGTTTCCCAATCCATCCAAACTAAAGTATAATTTATTCTTCTTTTTAATCTTAATAAAACTCCTGGAATAACTTTTCCTTGAGCTATTGTTACTTTTTTCCCTGCTTTTGCATCAGTTCTTCTATAAAATTCTTTTGGAACATTACCCATTCCGTGGTCTTTTGCGCTTACAATTTCAAATTTCATTTTTTTGTGCCTCCAATAAGCTTGATAGTTAAGCTTTGTAGTTGTGTTATATAAACTTTTTTAATTTGTATAAGATATTTTAGACTTTTCAAAATTAAAGATTTGTTCTTTAGTTTTAATATCTCTTTGTTTCATAAGTTTGAGAAAGTTTTGAAATATTTTGTTAGTAGCTTTGACATCACCCATAGCACGGTGAGCTTGATTATTTATTATATTAAAATGGTCACAAATCTTTGATAATTTTTTACTTGGTAATTGGGGAATTAATCTGTTAGCAAGCTTTCTAGTACAAAGTTTTTGATTAGTGAATTCTTCTTCTAGATGTTTCAATGCATTTTGATGTAAAAAACCATAATCAAAAGTTGCATTATGAGCAATGATTGTTTTATTGTCAAGAAAATTTAAAAAATGTGGAAGAACTTTTTTAATTATTGGTGCATTTTTTACTAATTTGTCGTCTATTCCGGTTAGTCGTGTTATAAACTTGGGGATGGGTGTTTTTGGGTTAACTAAACTCTGAAATTCATCAACAATTTTATTTTTTTTAACTTTTACCGCTGCAAGTTCAGTAATTTGATGATAATATTTAGATAATCCTGTTGTTTCAATGTCAACTACGGTATACTCATTTAACATAATACTAATTTTGAATAGATTGTTAATAAATATTTTGGTAGTTAATTGTTGAAAGCTTTGTGTCTTTTTTAGTAAACATTTATTAAAAATAAATTTATTGTAGAACTTAGAAAGATTGTGACTGGGTGAGAAAGTAAAGATAAAAAATGAACATTGAAGAAAGAAAAGTGGTGTATGGGGCAAATATTTGGAAATATTACCTATCTTTAATCTTTGGAAAGATCGAATTAACAGTATCTATCATTGTTTTATTCTTTTTGGCTAATAATTTGAGTATGACTGAGGTTATGATATTACAAACAATTTTTATGATTGCAATATTTCTTTTTGAAATTCCTAGTGGTGCATTTGCAGATAAAGTTGGAAGAAAAACATCGTTGGTGTTTTCTAATCTTTTTTTATGTATTGCATTCATATTATTTGGTCTTGGACATGGTTTTTTTATTTTTTTAATTGCTATAATTTTTGAGGCATTATTTTGGGCTCTCAAATCTGGGGCAGATTCCGCATTTATATATGATTCATTAAAAGAAATTAAGAGAGAAAATGAATATGCAAGAATATTTGGAATAAGTAGTTCTATCTTAATGTTTATTCTTGCCGCCCTTGGTTTGATAAGTACTGTTTTATCAGCACAGGTAGGTTATAGATTATTATTTTTTATCTCTGCAGGCTTCTTTTTTATAGGGTTTTTAATTTCATTAACTTTTAGAGAACCACCAATTCATAAACATTTGCAAGAACCTAATTATTTTAAGCATATCGGAGGGGCAATTAAGTTTACTTATACCCACAAAATTGTAAGAAATTTAATTATTTATTATGGATTATTTGCAGCATTAGGACATCTTACTTATTATTTAATTCAGCCTTATTATGATTTTACAAATTTACCCTTAAATATTCTAGGTATAGCTATGACTTGTTATTTTCTATTTGCAGGGATTGGAAATCTTACTGCGCAAAAGATTATTAAAAGATTTAATCATAAAACGTTGCTATTTTCACTTTTATTTTTAGGTGGTATTTCATTTATTGCAATTTATTTTTTCCCTCCAGTAATATCTATAATTTTTATTGCTTTAATGTCTTTTCTGTGTGGTGTAAGAGATATTTTTATTGAGAAAGAGATTCATGCACATACTGAATCTTATCATAGAGCAACAGTTATTTCAGTTCAAAGTATTTCAAAGAGTTTTATGTATGCTGTGTTTGCTCCTTTGATTGGTTTGTTTACAGATATTTATTCACCTGCTGCTGCATTTTTAATGATGGGAATAAGCATGATAATATTTCTTTTTTATATAATGTACTTGTTCAAATCACATGTTCTGAGTCCTAAATTGCAGAAATAATTGTTGAAAAGTTTCCGGAAAAGCTGAAAGATTTTCGAACTTTTCGACGTGAAACATATAAAGACTGATAAATTTGATTTTATATGTTTTATGAATTATTAATCACGATTGGACTTGGGGTCGGGTGTGGAGTAATTACTGGCTTGATTCCGGGAATACACGTTAATTTGATTGCAATAATTTTGTTATCTTATGTTAACATGTTATTAAATCATTTTTCTTTATTTAGTTTAGGCTGTTTTATAATCGCTTTGGCTGTAACACATACTTTTTTAGATGCTATTCCCACAATTTATTTAGGAATGCCTGATTCGGCTACTGCACTGGGAGTTTTACCCGGACATAGATATTTGTTAAAAGGTTGGGGTTACATGGCAGTAAAATTAACTTTAATTGGGAGTTTTTTTGGTTTAATCCTGGGTGTTGTTCTGATTCCTTTTTTGTTTTTTGTTGTTAAATTAGCTTATCCAATATTAAACAGTTTGATGGTGCTGGTTCTTTTAATGGTTGTAGTATTTATGATTTTTAAAGATAGAAGGAAAATGTGGTCTATAATAGTTTTTATTTTATCCGGAATTCTTGGTTGGTTAGTTTTAAATACGTATAATTTTAAGAACCCTTTATTTCCATTGTTAACTGGAATTTTTGGACTTTCAACACTTTTTTTTAGTTTGAGAAGTATGAGTGTTGTTCCTGAACAATTGATTAGTACTAAAATAAAATTAAGAAATAAAGTTGTTTTTAAATCTCTTTTAGCAGCAGTGTTAGCTGGATTTTTAACTTCTATGCTTCCAGGAATTGGAGCTTCACAAGGAACAGTAATTGGAAAAGAATTTGCTGGTAATGTTGGAGACCATGGTTTTATGGTTATTTTAGGTGGTGTGACCACTGTAAACTTTGTGTTATCTTTAATAACCTTATTTGTGCTGAGTAAAGCACGTAATGGTGCAATAGTGGTGGTTCAAGAACTAATGGGCCAAATTAGTTTAAATCATTTATTGGCATTTATTGCAGTTGCATTAATCGTTGGAGGGGTAAGTGTTGGATTAACATTATTTTTTGGACGCATATTTAGTAAATTAATTTCTCGAGTAAACTATTATTGGTTGGTTTTTGGTGTTGTGATGTTTATAATATTTTTAACTCCCATAATTTCTGGATTTGTCGGATTGTTAATATTATTTACTGCAACATTTCTTGGATTAGTCCCCGCTATTGTTAAATGTAGTAGAACACATGCAATGGGATGTTTAATAATTCCAGTCATGATGTGGTTTTTATTATAAGCTGAATTTATTCATGCTATTTAAAAATCTTTGATTTTTATTATAACAAAATTTTTAAACTTGCTTTTTATTATTTTGAATGGTGATAAAAAATGTCAAAATCTGAAGTATGGGGATTTATTGCAATTGTAATTGTGGTAATTATATTGATAGGAATTTTAATGTGGGGATTACCTAAATATAAAATTTATAAATTAGAATTACAAGGAAAAGCAAATTTGAAAGAAGCAGAATGGAGTAAACAAATTCTTATTGAAGAAGCAAGAGCTATACGGGATTCTGCTAAGTTGAAAGCAGAAGCAGAGGTAGAGCGAGCAAAAGGAGTAGCAGAAGCAAATAAGATAATTGGTGATAGTTTAGAAAATAACGATGCATATCTGCGATATTTATGGATACAAGGACTACAAGATGGAAGTAGTGAAGTAATTTACATACCTACTGAAGCAAATTTGCCAATCTTAGAAGCAACAAGAACGATTAGATAAGAATATAAAACTATTTAATCTACTTCTTTTTCTTTTTTTATTATGCTCTCTAAAAAAATATCTGAAATAGTAAACAATAATGTTAAAATTATATCTAAACAACTAGAATTTAAAAAAGACTTTTTTGGAGATAGTCCTGCACCCTTTATTGGGAGATATGGTTATCCCAACGTGAATGTTGGTTTATTGTCTGCTATTGATTATTCAAATAAATTAGAATTAGATAATCCTAAATTGTGGCGTGAGCACAGTAAAAGTGTTGATGAAATAGTAAAAATCAGAAGCAGTTTAATTAATTCAAGATTTAAATCAAATATTTTTTCTAAACAAGAGAAATTGAATTTACTTGCAGAAGAAATAGGAATATCTTCTAAACCCGTAGAAATTGAAATTGGATTAAAAGACAAACCGCATTTTAAATTAAATACGTATACTTATTCTAGTCCTACTGGACCAAATGCAGAATTAAAAAAAGCTAAAATCACGTCTAATGTTAAAGTAAACATTAATGTAGAAAAAGCACATTCAGATATACACTTAAAAGCATCAGAAGCATTGAATACTTTGTATAAAAAAGGAGTTGATGAAAATGTACTGGCTAAAGCATTGAGCGTTGGCGGATTTGGAATTGGAAAGAACCGTAAACTTGTTCCAACACGTTGGAGCATAGTTGCTGTTGATGATACCCTTGGTAAAAAACTTATTTATAATATTAAAGAGTTTAATGCTTTGGATTGTTATAAATTGTATTTTGGTGGGTTTTTAGGAAATTATTATCTTATAATGTTGTTGCCTGAAATTTGGGGCTATGAATTATTTGAAATGTCTCTTGAAAATACGTCAGCATATTCAACAGATTATGAATTTTATAATGGCCGAAAAAAATATTCTTCATCATGTGAAGGAGGATATTATACTGTAAGACTTGGAGTTCTGGAGAAATTGCAAAATATACATAAACAAGCTACAAGTTTAGTGTTTAGATTTATCACACCTAAATATACTGCACCGTTGGGAGTTTGGGTAACAAGAGAGGCTACAAGAAAAGCTTTAGCAGGAAAACCGTTTGAATTTAATTCTTATGAAGAAATGATAACCTTTGGAAAACAAATTATTATGGACGAATTCAAATTTGATTTAAGTGAATTAATTAATAAAAGTGTATTGTTGAAAGAAAAGAGTGTTCAA
Source organism: uncultured Methanosarcinales archaeon (assembly GCA_964427985.1). Taxonomy (GTDB): domain Archaea; phylum Nanobdellota; class Nanobdellia; order Woesearchaeales; family JABIAG01; genus JABIAG01. Next base: position 1,827 of record CAYRWJ010000033.1, on the reverse strand, counting down.
AAAAAATTATTTGAGTTTTGACTATAGAAAAGTTCTTAAATAAACTAATGAGAAATTATTTCATGGTAAATTTTAAGAAAGAAGTAGCAAAATTACAAGAAGCATATGAAGAAATAGTAAAGTTTGAAGTAGATATTTCACAACCAATAATGCCTAGTTTAGATTTTCATAAAAGTAGACAAAATTTGTATTTACAAAATTTGCAAACAGTTGTAACAAATTTGCAAAAAAGTGTTAACGTAATTGATGTTGAAGACGGTGATGAAGCAGTATTAGATAGAATCAAAGGAATTGTTAATAAATTAGAAACAAAAAATAATAATGAGTTAAAATTACTTACTGACGAATTAATTAAATTAACTAATGACATAACTATAAAAGAAGAACAGAAAATTAAAATTCCTGTTTCAATTCCTAACGAAATATTTTCTGAATTAGAAGCAGATGTTAATGAAATGCAAAATTGTTTTAATTCAGGAAGTTATAGGAGTGTTGTTATACTCTGTGGTAGAATATTAGAAGTAGTATTACATCGTAAATATTTTGATGTTACTGGAAATGATTTATTAGAAAAAAGTCCGGGAATTGGTTTAGGTAATTTAATTGGAAAAATGAATGAAAAAGGAATACAATTTGACCCGGGATTAACACAACAAATTCATTTGATTAATCAAATCAGAGTATTTAGTGTTCATAAAAAACAAAACCCTTTTTATCCCTCAAGAGCACAAGCACAAGCCATTATGTTATATACTGGAGATGTACTTGAAAAAGTGTTTATATGAGAATGGCTTTAATTCTTCTAACTCCTGCTGAAGAACTTCCTTCTTTCTTTATTTTGAATTTTTTGAGTTCTTTGGTGTTTTTTACGTGAGGACCCATGCAAATTTCTTTACTGTAAGTTCCGATTGAATAGACTGATACCTTTTCTGGGTACTTATCACCGAATTCTGCTTGAGCGCCCTGTTTTTTAGCTTGTTCTGGAGTCATTTCTTCTTTCTTTATTTCTAGATTTTGTTTTATGACTTTGTTTACTTCATCTTCTACATCTTGTTTTTCTTGATCAGTTAGTTTTCTGTCAAAGTTGAAGTCGTAACGTAATCTTTCTTCAGTAATGTTACTGCCTTTTTGTTTAATTTCTGGATCTTTTAGAATTTTTCTTAGTGCGTTTGCAAGAATGTGTGTTGCAGTATGAAGCTGGGTGGTTGCTTCTGAGGTTTGGCTTAGTCCTCCTTTAAATTTCTTTTCAGCACCAATACGGGAAAGTTGTTGGTGTTTTTTTAGTTCTTTGTTAAAACCATCAACATCTACTTTGATTCTTTTTTCTTTTGCAAGTTCTTCAATCATTTCAATTGGGAATCCATAAGATTGAAATAATAAGAAAGCTTCTTTAGAGGTAATCTGATTATCTTTTTCAACCATTTTGTTAAATTCTTTCAAACCTTTATCTAATGTTTTTTGAAACTTGTCTTCTTCACGTTTTAATTCAGTGAAAATAAACTCTTGTTTTGTTTTTAGATGAGGATACTCATCTTTGTACATTTTGATTATTATCTTAGCAAGGTCTACGGTTGAGTCTATTTGTAATAAATCAACTCCTAAAAGACGAAGATGTCTTAACGCTCTTCTAATAAGCCTTCTTACAATATAACCTTGATCAGTATTGCTTGGTGAAATTCCATCTGCAATTATAAAAGTTGCAGCTTTAATGTGGTCCGCAATGATTCTAATTGAGCGCATTTCACATTTCCAACAGTCTGGCATTTTTTCAAAACCTAACATACTTTTAGTAAAAGTGTATTTTTTTCCAGAGATCTTTTCTATTTC
>CAYRWJ010000032.1:0-8274 GCA_964427985.1 uncultured Methanosarcinales archaeon | reverse complement strand
AATAGTGACTGAAAAAAAGAAAGTTTTAGATTTTAGGGTTGAACCTTTAACTAAAAAAGAGAAAGAAATCTTTTTTGCATTATATTCTTCAGATATTCAAACTACTTATAACTTAATTTCTAAAAAGACTGGGTTGGAAGAGGTTATGGTGCAAGAATATGTTACTAATTTAATTGCTAAAGGTATTCCTTTAACTAAAAAGTTTAAGAATAACCAGATTTTTATTGAGTTAGATGGTGAGTTTAAAGAATTACAAGCTAAGGAAAATTTAATTAAACATTAAACAACCACTATGAAGTGGTAAAAAACAAAGCATTTATAAAGAAATTCAAAGTTCTTAGAGTATAATGAGAATAAAACTAACTTCTCCAACTAAGGGTTCAAATCCCGGCGGTAAATGTCTTTTGCCTTATCAGGGTTCTAGACTTAGAGCATATATTAAATATTGTCCCGGTTCTAAATTAAATAGGGACTTACCATTTATACCCGTCCATCAACCAATTTATGAAGCAATAACTTTAAGGTTGGCTGAAATAATTGGATTAACGGTTCCAAGAACATTTATTTTAGAAAATAATGCACATGCTGAGTTTGATTATGAACATCAAGTACCAAAAATAACAAGACTTAATGAACATTTGCCATTTTATTTTGTTTCAGAATTAACTGAAGCTCCAAGATCAAAAACAGAAAGAGACCAAACTCTTGTAACTAAACTTATGGGTTCTGAAAGGTTATATCGGGACCTTTTAATGATTGGTGATGTTGAAACTAAACAACAAAATTATGGGCTGGTAACAGCTGAATCTGGGTCACATTTAGTTTATGTTGATTTAGGATGCGGGTTTATTGATGCAACTAATGGGGAATTAACTCAAAGAAATGCAATTCAAACTTTAACTCGAGATAAAGCAAATAATCCATTAAAAAGTCTTAAAACTAAGTTAAAACATACAAGATCTTTTTTAAGTTCACATGCCATTATTACTGCGCATAAATATGAAGAATGTCAAGAACTAATTTCTTTAATTGAATTAGTGGATGGCTTACCAGATTTATCTTTAAGATTACTTAAGGGAAATTCTAAAAAATTAAGAGACTTAATATCTGAATGCGAATTAATTGAAATTCAACAATTGTTTCAAATAAATATGGCAAAAGTTTGTAGAAGCCAACTTAAATCAGGACCAACAGACAACATAGTTCATAATTGATTTTGCTTATTTGATTATGGTTTAATTCTTCTTATTGTTATGTCTCCTTGCCAAAATAATGGCAAACAATTTGGGGGGTGTAATAATGCTGGTCCTTTGTATCCCCATTTTGATTCAACTCTTAATGATTTGTCTTTTCTTATTATTCCCCAATGATGTAAACCTGATTTCATATAAGCATATTGAAAGTTATCTCCAGTAAACCCAAAAGTTAACCAGGCAGGATTTGTATATATTATTACATCTCCTTCTTGACTAGTTTCTAAAGAATCTTCTGTTTGTTCTGTTGTTTTCTCTAATTGCATTTGTATTTCTTGTACTGTTTTGAATTTTCTTTCTGTACCCAAATGTTTTATCAACACATAATCAAAACAACATGACCAAGTTGGATGCGTCCCGTTGTGATTACTTTCATAATCATTTTCCCCCCTCCAATGAGGAGGTGCTACTAATTCTATTTGGGGTTCTAAATATTGTAATTGTTCAACAAATATTTTATAATCTCTTGCATGTGTATTATGAAACAAGGTTGTAATTAATTCTTCTTTGGAATGTTTCATTTTAACTAATTATTTGTATCCCTCTTAATTTCATAAAATAATTATAAACAGTATGATTCATTAGTTGATATTGACTACTTGCAGGACCACGGTTTTCTACTAAAACATCTGCTATTTCAAATAAAGACTCGTCTTGTAGTGCCTGTTTTATTGAAACATTATGTAATTCTATTTCTGGTCCCAACAGTAGTTCACATCTTTGTAACATTTTATCAAGAAATATTTGTTCATCTGGTGCAGTTCTATATTCTTTTGCTTTTTCTATTAAATCTCTTAGTGTTTTATAATTTACAAAATCAATTGCAACTAATCTTTTAGGTCTTGATTCCTTTAACCCTGTTAAGTATTGCATTAGCCCTCCCAATCCTGCGCAGGATTCAACAACACACATTGTGTTATCAAAATTTAACTCCCTAACTTTTTCAGGATAATCTTCTATATCTCGTGCGGTTGTAGTCCATTCTGATCTAGAAGATATAGAGTATTTTGTTAAGACTGCAGATCTCCATTTTTGTTCTCCACCAAGTATAAACATGCCAAACTTTACATTTGTTTCTGAACTTACTAATTGAAAACGGGTTTTTTCATCCGTTGTTATTTCGTATGTCATTTTAACATAATGGGTGTTGATTATTTTAATTATCTTGCAATTCTCTGAAGATTATTTATTACGCTTTCTGCAACATAATTTGCAAAGGTTCCTTGTTTTTGGTAATCCATGTCTCTAATTTCTTCTACTGATGTTGCGATTGCATTACTATACTCCTCAACACCATTAAATTTAGTAAAAGGTAGTCCTTGCTTCGCAAGAAGATGATTTAAAACTAATCTTCCAAATGTTTTGTTTGCTCTATCAAAAGGTTGTATAGTTACTTATTTTAAATGAAAATATGCTGCAAGTTCTTCTGGGCTTAATTCCCAAGGGTTTTCTTTTAATATCCATAAAGCATTATCCATTGAATCTGATATTCTTGAGGGGTCTTCTCCTAAAAATCTTCCTGCTCCCACATCTACTCGTCTATAACCGTTTGATTTAGCACCCACTAGAATCGCGTGTGCTTGCATTAACACACCGTGACTTAATTCTTCTTCTGTAAGAAAGGTTAATGCTTTAGTCATTCTTTGTTTTACATGATATAATCCTACAATTTCAGGCGATTCTTGAAACTGTCTTGCGTCATAAAAATCTCCGTTATTTCTTGCTACTGCTTCCCTCGTTAGAACTTCTTGTCTTGCATCTCTCAATATGGATGCCTTGTGTGGAATGCTAGCTAGTCTTGCTTTTCTTTCTTCTATTGCTTGTTTTCTTTCGTCTGTTATTCTCATTTTTGTCTCTGTCCGAGAACAATATGAAATTTTGCTTCTTTTTTAAAGGTTATTGTTGAATTAGAAATATATTACCCTAATATCCTTAAATATACTTTTTCTGCAATCTTTTCTAATCTAGCTATGGATCCATATTTTTCTTCTTCAATTACTCTTTGAATATTTAATCTTTGAACTCGATAAAATAATGTTTTTTCTCGAAAAGATCGTTTATTCATTACAGTTAATATTAATTCTCCTTGGTGTCCTGAAGCTTCTTCAAGAGGTGAAAATTGTAGTGCTTGTTTGTAAAGAAGAAGTAACCGATATATGCTTAGTTTTCTTAATTCTTCAGCAGGTATTTGAGGCATATCGAGAAGTTTCCCCCAATAAGTATCTTTCGTTACTGTCCTTGTCATTTTTTATTTTTTAATTTGCTGTTTTTTTTAAATATTATCATTTTTGATTATAACTTTTGCCTTTAAAACTTCCTATTAAAGATATTAGCTTTTGCTATAATAATATTCAAGCTAAACTTATAAGCTTTAATTAAAACTATTATAACTAAAACATTTAATCATTGATTAAAAGAAATATTGTATTTTTTTAAATAGAAAAGTTTAAATAAGTCTAATAACAAAAAATATAAAACAATCACGAGGTAAACAAAATGTTTGGAAATAGAGAAATTGTGCGTGCTGAACGAGATTTTAAAGAAGTTTTTTATAATGCTTTTGTTGGAGGAGAGCCAGGAAGACATCAATTAAAAGAGTTTTCTCGAGGGTATAAAGATAGTGCAAAAGAAGTTAAGCATTTTGAAGATAAAGATGTAACTTCATTTGGAATGGACTGGAAAAAACAAATTGAAGGCATTACTGAAAAATTACTAAAAAAGAAAGATAATTATACTAAACTTTCAAAAAAAGGGATGGATGTTATTGGCGAAATTAATGATATTTGTGAACTTTTTGGACGTTTTTATGGTGCTTTACTTGAAGGTTTAAGTAAAAAAAATGAAATTGATGCTTCTAATTGGTTTATTCCTGCTATTGAAACTGGAATTATGAAGGATTTAAATTTTAGTAGAAATGTTTTTGTTGAAATATGTAAAAGCAAGTTTGAATATATTCATTTAATCGAAGCTTTAAAATTATTAAGGAATGATGCTGCTATGCCTGCACAATATAAAATAAGAGATATTGTGGATGTTTTTCAAGGTTAATCCAGTACCTTTTTAAACCAGCCCACATTAAGTAGTTATATGGCAGAAATACCAACTGAACGTAGACAAATTGCGGATTTAGCAAAAGGTGATCTTACTTTAGGTGAAGCTCTTAAAAACATGGCGCGTTATACGAGTATGTTAAGAGCTCTTGAAGAAGGCGATACAACTCTTGAAGAAGGCGATACAACTCTTTCAAAACTTGTAACTGCCATAGATTTCCAAGTTGGAAATAAGGTTACCTGGACAGATCAGGTTGGACAAGCTTCCGAAAGTTCAGCAAAAATTCCATTAAGTACTGCTTCAAAAATTGCATATTTTACCTGCATGACTGTAGTTGCTGAAGGATATAATTCTGCTCTTAATAAAATTCAGCGTTAGTTTAATGTATCTAATGGACTTTTAACATTCTTAATTTGTTCTTGACTTATATGCGTATAAATTCTTGTTGTTTCTAAGTTTTCATGTCCTAATAATTGTTGTATTACTAACAAATTAACTCCATCTTCTAGTAAATGTGTTGCAAAACTATGTCTCATGGTGTGTGGTGTTACTTTTTTGTTAATTCCTGCCCTAAACGCTGCTTTTTTAACTATTTGCTGTATATTCCTGGCTGACAGGGGTTTATTCTTAGAAAACACGTATTTACCGCTTAAATCTAGTTCATCTTTAATAGATTCGGCTAATTTGAACATTCTATCTTTACTTCCTTTACCTTTTCTTACCCAACCTATATTTTGCTTTAAATCTAAATTTGAGGGGGTTAGATTAGTTAGCTCTGACACTCTTAGGCCTGATGAGTATAACATTCGGATAATTGTGCGTGATTTGTCACAATATGCTGATTTGATCAACATTTCAACTTCTTCCTTGGTTAATACTGTCGGTAGATGTTTTTCTTTTTTTGGTGTTTCTAATTTAACAAATAAGTCTGGTCTATCAATAACTCGTTTGAAAAAGAATCTTAAACTTGATATTGCCAAAGAACGGGATTTGTTGCAATATACATCTATTAAACTTGCAAGATAAACTTTTACTTGATCTAAATTCATTGTTGCAGGATCATCTACTGATTTTAGAAATGGTTTTAAGAAAAACAAGTAACTAGTAATAGTTCTAGGCGAACATCCTCTTAATTTTAGTTCGATTTTGATTTTTTCAATATACTCTTGTGTGTTCATGCTTAAACCAGGCATAACTATTATATAAAACCTCGCATAGTACTGATTATGCGAAGTTTGTAGCTAAATGTGATAAAAACTAGGTATTCTGTAAAAAATAGGGGGTATTTAACCTGTTTTTCTAACGCGAATTTCAAATTTTCCATTAGTGGTTATATCTTCTTTTAAAATTTCCATTCCTAAAGATGTAGTTACTTTTTTTACTTCATTTAAAGTATATGCTGCCATCCATGATAAAACCGTTAACATGAGTGGATCTTCAAATGCACCTGCACGTTCTAATTCTTCAATCACTTTTTCTTCTTAATAATTTTTTCTTAATGCCTCCAATCTATGAATCTTTTCTTCAGGTAAAAAATTATAAATTAAAGTTCTATCAAAATCCCTTATAACTAATGCCCCTTGTTTTTTTAGAGTTTCGGTCATACGTCTTATTGCACTAGGCATGTTATCAAAATGATGTAATGAAGAATTGCATAAAGCCATTGCAATTTCTCTTTGCGGTAAATCGTAAACATTGCCTTCTTGAAATTCAATATTTGGAGCTTGAAATTTTCTTCTTGCTAATCTAATCGCTTCTTTATCTAAATCCACGCCAATAATATTGCAATCAGGGTACGCTAAGGATAATATTTTTGTATTTCTTCCAGTACAACACGCTACATCTAAAACTGTTGAACCTGGAACTAAATTACAAATTTGGCGAGTTAATTCTGTTGAAATGGGGTTATAAGATAAATCTTCATTAGCAAAATTTAAATCCCGGTATAATTTAACTAATATTTCTTGGTCTGGTTCGGAATATCTTGGTGGGATCATAATAAATGAGAATTTTGTTTAGTTTATAAAGGAACTTGATATTTTATAAAAAAAAGGATATTATTAATAATTAAGTTAAAAAATTAAACAAAAAATCTAAATAAAACATTTAAGCAAAGATTAAAACCTTTAAAGTAAACATATCTAAGCTATGATAGAACCTTTAAGATTTACTTAAAACTTAAACACTTAAAACCTTTTAGCAATAACTAAATCATTTTTACTGCTTGTATGCCCATCAAAATATCTGAAGAATTTGCAACTCGAAGATTGGTTGCACTAGTAATCTGCACCCTTAATGTTTTTAAAACATCAACAACTTCTTTTTTTGTATAAGCCGCCATTTTGGAAATAAGTCCGGGTATGTGTGGATGTTCTAAGTTTCCATAAAGTTGTTCTAACTGATTTAATAAACCCAATTCTCCATTTTCAGCTCTTGTTTTAACTAAACTTTTCATTAATTCACCAGCGTTCCCTTCAAAAATATGAGTTCTATCAACATCTCTAATCATTAAAATTCCGCCTTGTTTTAATGTTCCAATCATGGAAACTAACGATTTTCTAAGAGGAAAATGGTGTAATGAATCAGTACAAAAGATTAAATTTGCGTCCATGCATTCTAGTTCACAAACATCGCCTTTTTGATATGTTATTGAAGGTCTATATGAATCTCTTCTTGCTATTTCTATTGCTCTTAAATCATTATCAATACCTATAATTGACGAATTATGCAGGTTATCTGCTAATATTGCGGTAACATCACCATTTCCACACCCAATATCTAATACCAACCAGTTTAACATTTTTAAACTTTCCTCTAACCATATACCTCTTTCCCTATGTAACTCTCTATAACTTTCGGTAATTGCTCTTACATTAGGTTCGGAATATCTTGGTGGGATCATAATAAATGAGAATTTTGTTTAGTTTATAAAGGAACTTGATATTTTATAAAAAAAAGGATATTATTAATAATTAAGTTAAAAAATTAAACAAAAAATCTAAATAAAACCTTTTAGCAAAGATTAAAAGAAAAAATCTTATTTTTCAGAACTATATTGTTGGTTTTCAAAAAGAAGTACGGGTCTTCTACTTACTGACGTAGTATCAGAATAATCTGGAACATATCCTACTAAATCAACATCTCCATCTTTATCAAAATCTTTTAGAAAAAAGCCAAAAGGAACTTCCTTAGTTAATCTTCGTGTTTTAAATGTTGCCTGATTTGGTGCAATCACTACAGGGGCATTATGCCCCTTTCCTTCTAAAAGCGCTTTCAATTTAGAGTGATTACCTGCAATATAACAGCTTGCAGCAATAGTCCCGGTTAATACTGCACTCATACTTATTGCCCAAGTTATAAATGCGCATGTAGTTAAAATAAAAGCACCCCTTCGCACATTCCTGCTTTTATATTGCTTGCTATCTGAAATTATTGGTTCAGCAGACTCCCTTAAACAGGATTTGCTTAATCCCTCAACATCATCCATTTTATCAATTAAAAACAGTTTTTAGTTTATAAATATGTTGGAAATTATTAAGATTAAAAAATAAAAAATTATCCTACATAACTAATTTGTTTTTCTTTTTGTATTATTGAAGCAGCATTTCCTTGTTCAACAATATTTTTAATTTTTGCCTCAAACAATTCAGCTTGTTTAATTAATGGTTTATAATCTACTTTTAACCCTAAATAAACATCTAATGCTTTTATTATTCTTGCTGCTGCTCGAGAATCAGGCATGTCAGTATGTGTTTCTGCAAAAAACGCCAAGAAATTATTCATTGTTTTTGTTAATAATGCAGCAGTAACTCCAACAACTATGCCTTCTTTCATTTTTAATAATTTTAATTTTTCTAACTTCTTAGAAATAACCGAATTATTAGTATAAAAGAATATGTTTTCACTTGGTTTTGTTTGATTTAATACTCCTTCTAAACTAATAATTTGTTTTGCTTGTGTTTGTTTTATT
>CAYRWJ010000031.1:0-8385 GCA_964427985.1 uncultured Methanosarcinales archaeon | reverse complement strand
ATCCAAAACTTATTTAAACTTCAACATCATAATCTTGTTATGAGGTTCAGTAGAAAGATTACCATCATTCAGGTTAGAAAACCTAAAGAGACTGATGTTAATAAAGACCTTCAATTTTTTGGTTCTTCTTTGGGGTTGTTTGGTTTAAGAGATAAAGACAAATCTTGTTATAGAATTTTTTTAGAACTTTTAAAAGCAGCTAAACAAAAGTTGGGTTTGTCAAGTGATGAACTTGCTTACAAACTTAACCTTACACGAGGAACGGTTGTTCATCATTTAAATAAATTAATGGATGCAGGTATTGCAATTACTTTACGAAATCGTTATTATTTAAGAGAAGAAAATCTTGAAATTGTTGTAAATGCAATAAAAAAGGATTTAGAAGAGTCAATGAATGAATTAGTTAGTTTAGCTAAAGAAATTGACGAGGGATTGGGATTATAAAATATGGTCTAATTTCATTTCATCTTTCATAACTGGTTCTAGATCATTAATTATTATTGTTCTTGTGGGACGTCCAAAAAATGTTCCATTTCTTATTTTAGGGTTAAAACATAAAGTTTCATCAGCTAATCTGTATGTTAACCAATCACCATACATTCCCTTATTGACTGCTCCACTATTTACTACTTGTCTTCTTGTATAACTCTGGCCAATTTCCCATTTATAGTCCATAAACCAAGGGTTTTTGGTCAGTTTAAAAAGCTTTTTAAAAATATACATTATACTTACTATATGATTAAATTAATTGATTTAGGTATACTTATTGACAAAACTTTAGTTGTTGCGGATTTGCATATTGGGTATGAAGAAGCATTAAATAAACAAGGGGTTTTAGTTCCAAGATTACAATTTAATAAATTAAAAAATCGTTTAACAAAATTACTTAAGTTAACAAATCCTGAAACAGTTATTATTAATGGGGATGTAAAACACGAGTTTGGAACAATTTCTGAGCAGGAATGGAGAGAAACATTAAAAATTATTGATTTAATAACTGTTAATTCAAAACTAATTTTAGTAAGGGGAAATCATGATACTGTTATTGGACCTATTGCAAAAAAAAGAGATGTGGAAATAGTTAATTATTATGTTGTTAATGATGTTTATATTTGTCATGGAAACAAAATACCGACTGATTCTGATTTCAAAAAAGCTAAAACAATTATTATTGGACATGAACATCCTGCTATTACCTTAAAGGATGATGTAAAATCTGAAACGTATAAATGTTTTCTTAAAGGTAAATATGAAAATAAAATTCTTTATGTTCTTCCCTCTTTTAATCAAACTACTGAAGGAACTAATGTTGCTAAAGAAAAATTGCTTTCTCCATTCTTAAAAAATATTGAAGTTGAGGTAATTATTTCTCAAGATAAACTTTATAATTTTGGTAAGATTTTACTTAATCAATAAATTTAAATACCATTATTATAATATGTTTAAAAAAAGAGGTGAAAATGAAGAGGTGGTGTAGTTTTATTGTATTTTTAATAGTATTACTTTTATCTATTGGTTTTGTTTCTGCTACTACAATTTCTGCTTCTAAATCATCAATTACTTTGGGAGATGAAGTAATTATTACGGTGGATCCAGGGAGTGAAGGAACTTATAAATATATTAATATTTTTGCAGGTACTAGAAGATTTGACCATATTAAAACTGAGGGTATTATTTTTAATTTAAACAAAGAACGTTTTTCTCCTTTGGCATCAAGAGTTGTTACTTATCGCCCTTCAAGATTGGGGGTTATAACTTTCAAAGCTTATGATTTTGGAACTAGAACTTGGGATGAGGTTGGCGTTAATGTTAATGATGTTAATTTTGATACCCAATTTGTTTGTTCTAGGGTTAGAAAATATGCAGTTAGAGGTAATTGTTCTGATAATTATTGTGAAAAAAAAGGTTTTGAAAATTTTGGGTGTGTTCAAGAACGTGTTTATGCTAGACAATTATGTAAGCAAGTTAGGGAACCGGATTGCAGTGCGCAATGTCCAAAAACTTACGATTTAGAAGAAGTTAAAAAGTGTTCAAATTAAAAAAGTGTCATATTCTATTCTATTATTTATTTCTCCTTTCAGATCTTCTGTCATTAAACTAATATCTTTTCCATTACCCAATAACCATGCTAATTTCATTAGCGCAGTTTCTGGTAACATATCTCCAAGATAAACGCCTCCAACATCTAATGAAACGTTACGTGCTGGTGAATAAACTTTTTCATCTACTCTTCCATAAATACATTGGGAACATATTCCCACATAAACTCCTTGTTTAACTAGTTCTTTTAAAGAAGCATAAAGTGTTTGGGGTACGTGCCCTAACCCGGTTCCAATAACAATTAATCCGCGATAATCTTTGAATTGTTCAATAACTTCTGGTTTAATCCCAGGATAAATGTAAACCATTCCTACTTTTTTTTCAAATTTATTATTAACAACAATCTTGCCTTCATTTCTTTTTTCAAAAGTATCATTAACGATTTTAATTTCGCCTTCACCAAAAACATGAGCAACTTCTTTTTCATTTATTGATCGAAATGCATCACGTCTAGAAGTGTGCATCTTTCTAACCTTAACCCCTTTAATCAGATTACAATATGTATCTGAACTCTCTCCATGCATGCAAACAAATACTCCTGCTCCATTAAAGTTTGCAGCACTATTAACACTTGAAATTAAATTAAAAAATGAATCACTACTTCCTCTATCAATACTTTTTTGGGCGGCAGTTATTATTACTGGTTTGTTAACATCTAAACAAAATGATAATCCTGCTGCAATGTATCCAAGCATATCTGTTCCCATGGTCAAAACAACACCGTCTGCTTTCTCAAGTTCTTTAGTTACCTCTACTGCCATTTGACTGATTTCATCATAATTAATATCTTCAGTCATCGCACCCATTACTTTTTTAGCTTTCAAATTTGCAACACTCATTAATTCAGGACACATTTCTAAAAAGTCTGAAGCATCATAATCTGCTACCACCCCTCCAGTATTATAATCTACTTTTGAGGAAATAGTTCCGCCAGTAGATAACACACTAACGTTAGGTAGTTTACTATCTTGCTTCAATTCTTTTTTCTTAGAACGTGGTTTTACATAATCTTTAACAACTCTAATTGACTTTATTTTATCTTTATCAATACCTACATTGTAACCAGTTGATAATTTAATAATAATTGTATCTTGTTTTAATAATTTAGGTTTTTCTAAATACATTCCTTCTATTCTTTCATCTTGTGTAATTACAACAACTGAATCGCCTGGTTTTACCATATAAAAACTAACTCAGAGAACTTTATAAATTTTTGGTAAAAACTTTATGATTATCTTTTTAAATAATGTTTAATTTCTTTTTATTGATATGATTTCAAAGAAAGCGTCAAGAACATTTCTTGCTAGTAGGTGGGTTGGTTCTAAAATAAAATTAAGGGTTGGTTTAACTAGACATTCTTCTAAACACGCTCCAGTTTTTGAAGAACTCTCAAAAAGAATTGTGGGTTATCTTGAAAGTAATCATATGATTGTTTCTTATACTGATGTTGGGGGCAGCACTAAAGGAGCCAAGATTACATATTTTGATTCTAGTTTAAGTGTTCGTTTTCATGAACAATGGCATAAACTTGTTTGGAAAAGCGGGTTTCATAAAAGAGTTGCAGTGGGTTATGCGGGGATAGAAGAAAGCATGGCAACTGCGATTTCAGATTGGAAATTAAGGTTATGTCCTGATATTGGAAAAAGAATTAATGTTAGACGTTATAATGGCGGAAAAATGTTTCCAATATGTCGTGATGTTGTTGATGCTTGTAATGTTGGAGGGGTGAGTGATAAAAGGCACACCACCATTGTTAATTTTGCAAGAGAAACTTCAAAAACTTCAACTCCTCATAATTGGTCTGCGTTTCTTCACGGGATGCATTATTTGGGGATGTATTCTGTTTGTTCTAGAATTCTTCAAGAAAATGGAACAAGACGGGGACAGGAAGTTTTTCTTAAAGCTATAGATTTAATGGAAAAATATGATGACCCTCTGGCGGGAGTCGAGGTTTTAATGGGTGTTGATCCCTCTCCTGAATTTGATTATTGTGAATTCTGGACCAATTATTGTGTTGATGGTTTGGGGACAGAAGAAACAAATACTGTTTGTATTCAAGGACCAATGAAATTTTTAGTTTTTTGCAGAAAACGTAGGTTGTATGAAGGTTTAAGAGACGTTTATGGTTCTGTTGTTAAAACTTAGTTAACTTTATATATTTCTTATAAAGACCAACATGGATGGATGACTTACATATAGCTTTTATATTGGATGGGAATCGTAGATGGGCAGTTGAAAATAATCTTCCTAAACTTATGGGTCATCGTAAAGGTGCTGAAACTTTAAAAAAGACAATTAAGTGGTGTTCTGAACTTAATATTAAAGATGTTACATTATATGGTTTTTCTACTGAAAATTTCAAAAGAGGTGAAGAAGAAAAAACTTCATTATTTAATATTATGAGAAAATATTTTAAACAAATTGGAGAAAATAAAGATATTCATTCTAATGAAGTTCAGGTTAATTTTTTAGGTAAACTTAGTATGTTTCCTGAAGACCTTCAACAAATTATGAAAGATGTTGAAGAAAAAACTAAAGATTATAAAAAACATTCTTTGAATTTTTGTGTTGCTTATGGTGGTCACGAAGAACTTACTCAGGCTGTTAACAAAGCAATAAAATTAAACAAACCAATAACTGATGAAGAGTTTGCTAATCTTCTTTACATGACTAAACAACCCGATATTGTTATTAGAACGGGGGGAGCAATGAGAACTTCTAATTTCTTACCTTGGCAAACTGCTTATTCTGAATGGTTTTTTATTAAAGAGCATTGGCCTGCATTTTCTAAAGAACGTTTAATAGAAATAATTGCAGAATTCAAAGCGCGAAAACGTAACTTTGGTAAATAGAGGCTAGTTCTAAACTTTTTGAAAACTTTTCAATTATTTTGTAAATTATCGTAAATCTTTCAAGTTAATAGAAAGCTTTTCAATTTCTTTAATCATTCTTCCGACTTTTTTCTGAAAAAATCTATTAAAACTATTATCAAAATAATAACATGAGAATTGGAAATTATATTTTGGAAGGACCCTCAAAGTTTTGTGCAATTGCATTAACTGCATCTGCAATTTTTTTTGGGGCAAGATATGTAGGGATAAAAAAACCATCGCAAGAGTTTAAATCAGGTGTAAATCAAGTTGTAAAAGAGATAGTTGTTGAAAAGTCTGATTTAATGGAAGAAAAACCTCTTGATGTTATTGAAGAATCAGATATTTCTATTGACAATTTTTGGGATGCTCTTAGTGAAAAAGATAGAATATATCTTGTTAAAATGGGGTATGCTTCTTTGTCAAAAAATAATCGTGAAAGAGTATCAAAGGTACTTTTTCCTGATATTATTGAATTGAGATGTGAGAGTGTTTATCAAAAAATTTGTGACGGATTTCGATATGTTAGAAAAAGAACTTTTTCAGAGTTAGAAAATTATAATCAAGAAAATGTGCAATCAAATTTAGAACAATTAACTAATTTGTGGGAGGTAAAAAATGAAAAAAGTAGCAACTCTCGTGGGTTGTTTAACTTTGGCAGGTAGTTTGGCAGGAGGTTTGTTCTATTCTGTAGATAACTTTCTTCCAAAACCGTATGAAGTTGAACAAAAGCGAGGAGCAAATATAATTTATAATAGAAATGGTGACGTTTTTGTACATTCTGACCCAAAAAATATGTTGACTTATTTATTACATGAAGATCCGGATAGGATGCGAAGAGCAATTAATGAGGTGGAAAAATGACGGTAGACTTAGAGCTTGTTGATAAACTGGTTAAAAGAGTTGATATTTCAAGTAAACCAGCTTTAGCCAGACATCCTTTGGTTATAGATTATTCAGCGTTAAGGGGTGCTGTAGGAGGTATTCAGGCATCTTTTGAAAAAAATAATCCTGCTGGTATTGTTAAGTGTATGAGTGTTCATGGAAAATTTGTTAGTTTGCCTATTTTTGGAAGATTTGGTGAGCTGATTCATGCTTATAGGCTTGTTAATCAAAATGTTTCTGAAAAAATTGGAAAACATTTTGAAAAATATATGCCTGCGATTTTTAAGGGGTTAAAAGAAGCGTCTTCAAATGTTTCAGCAGGTTCAAGGGCGATTAGTGGGGTTGTAAAAGCTTTTGATAAATCAGTTACTGATTTGGAAGTGGAGCGGGATATTGCTATTGCAGCTTATGTTAAATCAAGGCAGGATTATGATTCTAGTGGAGCTTTGATGGGAAAAGCTAACGCCCAATTTGATGAAATGCAAACATTGGTTGCTGAATCTGATCATAATACTGATGCTTTTGAAACTAATCTGATGAGGCGAGATGGTTTAGAGGTTACAATTGCAACTTGTGAAGAAGAAATGGATGTGTGTTCTGCTGAAATAACAAAACAAGGCATAAGAAGAGGGGTAACTCAGCGAAATGTTGTTAGATATATTAGTATTAGAAAAGATCTTAAATTGTATTTAAAATTAGCTGAAGTGTATCAGGCTTTTATTGCAGATAATTTAAGAGAGGGCGAACTTACTGCGGGTGCAATTGTTTCACTTGCAATTTTTATGGATGGTTTGGCCGAGGCTAGTGGAAAGATGGTTAGTTTTGGGAAGTATGATTCTTCTGCTAGGACGGTGATGGAGTCTTTGTTTAAGGTTAATTTGTTGGCAACTCAGTCAAAGGATGAATTGCAAGCGTATTCTACTCCATAGAAATCTTTATAAGTTATTTTTCTTTTCTTTTATTATGGCTGTGGGGAAATTAAATTATTACTTTAACTTTGTTGTTCTTGCTCTTACTTTTGCATTTATTGCTGTTAGATTAATTACTGAATCTTTTAAGTCTTTGGACCTTATTTTGTTCTCTTTATTTATAATTTTGTCTATGTTTTCTTTAATTGGGATTGGAGAAAAGAAGAGGTGGGCTTGGGTGTTATTGATGGTTTTGTTTGCTTTTTTAATTGCGTATACTGTTGGATTATTTTTCTTAGAAAGTTCTATGTCTATTTTTATTTTGATTGTTATCAATATTATTGCATTTATTGTTTCCACTCTTTCAATTTCAACTAAAACCGATCTTCCTGTTCCTCCTTCTGTAGATGTGCCTAAAAATTCATTTGATAAAGCTGATTCTTCAAACAAGACGGATAAATTAAAAAAAGAGTTGGCCGAGTTAGTTAAAGAAAAAAGAGTTTTAGAGCAGGAGTTTGATGAATTAAAAGAAGAACAACTTGTTTATTCTCCTTCTTCAAAATATTATCATTCTGAATCTTGTGAGTGGGCTAAGAGAATTAAAAACAAAAAAGTGATTACTGAACAAGAAGCTAAAAAATTAAAATTAAAAAAGCATAATTGTTTAAAATAATTATTTCTTCCAGTAATAAATAATTAGCATAATTACTCCAACTACTAATGCGCTGTCTGCTATGTTGAATGCTGGCCAATGATAACTTCTAACAAAAAAGTCTAAAAAGTCTATAACAAATCCTCTGAATAATCTATCAATTAAGTTTCCGATTATTCCTCCCACTATTAATCCAAATGCTATTAATGTCCAGTTTTCTTTTGGGATTTTTTTATAATAATATCCAATTCCGATTAATACTAAAATAGAAATAATACTCAACAAGATGTTCATTCCACTTAATATGCCAAATCCTGCTCCGGTATTTTTAATATACACTAATGAGAAGAATGAAAAAACTTTAGTTGATGGTTTGAAAAAATAAATTAGTTGTTTTGTGATTACATCAAGAATTATTATTAATAAAATAATAAGAATAAATTTACCATCTTCTTTCATTTTGTGCTAACCTTGTTTCTATGTTTGTTATTCTTTGATTTAATACTTCCATCATTGATTTAATGCTGTCTAATTTAGCGATTACAATTTCTATTCTATCTCCATTTAAGTTTGGTGTTGCTTGTGTTGCTTGTGTTGGTTGCGGTTTTTGTATTTCAAATGATTGTTGGGGTGGTAATTCCGGTGTTGATGGAAATTCTGGTTTTGATAGTCCATCAAGAGATGTTGGTTCGTCAAATGCTTGTTCTGGTGGAGGAAATTTTCCTTCTCCGTCTAAAGGTGGCAAACTAGAATTAGAATCGTCTAAAGGTAATGGTGATTCAGGCGAGTCATTTAATGATTCATCCTCTTTTTTCTTTTTCCCTATTCCAAACATATATCTTATAGCATTTAGTTTCTATTTAAACTTTGCGTTTTGATTGTTTTGATGCTTTAACTTTAACTTAACTTTGATAAACTATTTATATTAGTTATATTATAAGTTAGTATGAAAAATGTATTGTTATCTTTT
>CAYRWJ010000030.1:0-9222 GCA_964427985.1 uncultured Methanosarcinales archaeon | reverse complement strand
AACAATTAAAAAAATGAAATCAAAAGAATTAAGAATTGCAATTAAAGCAGTAAAGGCTGCAGGAAAAATAACTTTAAAATATTTTGAGAAAGAACTTAAAATTTCTTATAAAGAAAAAAAGGAAATTGTAACTAATGTTGATATTGAATCAGAAAAGAAGGTAATTAAAATTATTCAAAAGCAGTTTCCATCACATTCTATTTGGAGTGAAGAACGTCCAGAATTAAAGAAAAAGTCAGATTATAGGTGGGTTATAGATCCGGTTGATGGAACTTTAAGTTATTCTCATAAACTGCCGATTTTTGCTATATCTATAGGGTTAGAATACAAAAAAAAGACAATTGTTGCAGTCATTTATGCACCTGCGCTTAATCTTTTATTTTATGCTGAAAAGGGGAAGGGTGCGTTTTTAAATAACAAACTGATTAAGGTTACAAAAGAACATCATGATTTGTTTTATTTTGTTAGTACTACTGTTTTTTGTAATGTATTGTTAATGAATAGGTTAAGAAAAGGTTTGAATAAGAGATTGTTACATATTAGGAGTTTTGGTTCTGCTGCTTTGGAAATGGCTTTTGTTGCTAGTGGTAAAGCAAATGCTGCTTTAGAATATGGTATTAAGCCAGGAGATATTTCTGCAGGAATGTTGATTGTAAGAGAAGCGGGAGGAAAAGTAATAAATCTTTTTGGAAAACCTGCAAATTCGTCAGATAAGAAAATCATTGCAACTAATTCCATTTCACATTTAAAAAAGTTTAAAGTTATAAAAAATAAAAAATGAAATCAAGAACAACAAAACCATTAGTCTTAATGATACTTGATGGCTGGGGAATAAGTAAATACAAAAAAGGCAATGCAATTAAAACTGGTAAAACTCCTTTTATAACAAAATTAAGAACTAAATATCCCACTAGTAAATTGAATTGTTTTGGTCAGTATGTTGGTTTGCCAAAGGGTTTTCAAGGAAATTCCGAAGTTGGACATATTAACATTGGCGCGGGAAGAATCGTTCCCCAAATGTTAACACTAATTAATAAAAAAATTAAAGATAAATCTTTTTTTCATGATAAACAAATTTTACAAGCTATAAAAAATTGTAAAAAATATAATTCAACTTTTCATTTAATGGGTATGCTTTCAGATAAGGGCGTTCATTCTCATCAAAATCATTTATTCGCATTACTCAAACTTGCTAAACAACATAATTTAAAGAAAGTTAAAATTCATGTGTTTACAGATGGACGGGATTGTTTTCATAAATCTGCTTTAAAGTATATTGGCCAGTTAAATAATCAATTAAAAACGGTTCCGGGGGAGATAGTAACTATTTCTGGCAGGTATTATGCTATGGATAGGGATAAGCGTTGGAATAGAACTGAAAAAGCTTACAATGCAATTATTAATGGAAAAGGAAAATCTTTTTCTACTTGTAAAAAGGCAATTCAAGCTTCTTATAAAAAAGGAATTAATGATGAATTTATTGTTCCCGTTGTTTTAAAGAGTTATGAGGGAGTAAATAATCACGATTCTATCCTTTTTTTTAATTACCGTTTAGATAGGGCAAGACAATTAACTCATGCTATTACAGATACTTTTTTTAAATATTTTAAAAGAAGAAAAAAAATTAAATTGTTTTTTACTGCGTTCACACCATATTATAAAGGAATTTTGGGAAAGATTGCATTTAGAGAACCTAAAATTCCAAATAATTTTGGGGCAGTTATTGCCAAACATAAATTAAAGCAGTTTCGTATCGCAGAAACTGAAAAATATGCGCATGTTACTTTTTTTTTTAATAGTGAAAAAGAAAAACCTTTCAAAAGAGAAACAAGATACATTATTCCTTCACCAAAAGTTGCAACTTATGATGCCACGCCTGAAATGTCTGCTTTTAAGATAACAAAAAAGTTAGTTGAGGTAATTAATAATGATGTTTATGATGTAATAATTGTTAATTATGCTAATGGGGATATGCTTGGACATACAGGTAAGTTTAAGGCGGCGTTAAAATCAGTGGAGGTTGTTGATTCTTGTGTTAAACAAGTTATTGATGCTGTAAAAAAACAAAAAGGGATTGCCATTGTTACTGCAGATCATGGTAATTGTGAAGAAATGATTGATTTAAAGTCAAATAAAATTAGTACATCTCATTCTTTGAACCCTGTTTATTGTACTGTTGTTGGTTCAAATATTAAGCGTTTAAGTAATGGCGTTTTAGCAGATATTGCTCCAACTATGTTGGATCTTCTTAAAATAAAAAAACCAAAACAAATGACTGGAAAATCATTAATTCTGTCGTCGTAAACTCTTTTTTTGTCGTCGAGAGCAAACATTCTGTCGTCGTATAATTTTCCCTTTACGACGTATAAATCCGCTTTTTCCGCCCAAATACAGATTCTGTCGTCGTAAGCTTTTTTCTTTACGACGTATGATTTTAGCTTGTCGTCGCTAAAACATTTCTTTACGACGTATAACTCTTCTTTTTCTACCTAAATGCTAATTCTGTCGTCGTAAGCTTTTTTCTTTACGACGTATAACTTTTCTATTGTAATTAAGAATAATTAAATTTATAAACCCCCCCAAGAAATGAAAATTATGGATAAACATTATACGGTACTGCCAAAAAAAGAAAAGTGTTTGATGCTACTTGAACAACACGGAATTGTTGGCGAAGTTCTTGAACATTCAAAATTAGTTAACAAAATTGCAGTATTTCTTGCTAACTCTTTAATTGCAAAAACAGAATTAATAGATCTCCAACTAACAGATAGGGCAAGTTTACTTCATGATATTGGTAAAAATGAAGATTCACAACAACATCACGCTATTGTTGGTGCTAAAATTCTTGATGAGTTAGGTTTTCCTAAACTTGCTATGGCGGTTAAACATCATAAGGGAGACTTTATTTTAAACAACAAGTTCAATGGTTGGGAAGAGTTATTGGTTTATTATGCGGATGTTAGAGTTCTTGGAACTGACCTTTTATCTCTTGATGAACGCATTAGCCGTTTAAAGCAAATGAAACCAGAAACTGTTAACGAGTTAAATAATATTCTTATTAAACAAAAATCATTAGAGTCTCAAATATTTCAACATCTGGAATTTTCACCAGATGACCTTAAAGAAAAAATAGCTAATATTGCTGAATAAAGCATCATTGACTCTTTCATTGTATTGGATAAACTGAAACTTTTCAAGAGCATTGGCCACTGGACAAGTCCTGCCACAAGATATTTAAATGATTCTAACTTCTTGTTGATAATGAATAAAGCTATTAAGTTATTCCAAAACAAAGAAGTCCGAGTTAAGTGGGATGAAAATAAAGAGCAATGGTATTTTTCAATAGTTGATGTTCTTACAATTTTAACAGAAAGCGAAAATCCTCAAACATATTGGAGAGTTCTAAAGAAAAGATTGAAAGATGAAGGAAATGAAACCGTTACAAATTGTAACGCTTTGAAAATGCTCGCTTCAGATGGCAAAATGCGTCTAACAGATGTTGTTAATACAGAACAGTTATTAAGATTAATTCAATCCGTTCCTTCTAAAAAAGCAGAGCCGTTTAAGTTATGGCTTGCCAAGGTTGGGAGTGAGAGAATAGATGAAACGGAAAATCCAGAATTAGCATTTAATAGAGCAATGCAGACCTATCTGCAAAAAGGTTATTCTAAAGAGTGGATCAATCAAAGATTAAAAACTATTGAAGTAAGAAAAGAGTTAACCGATGAATGGAACAGGGTAGGAATTGAAAAACAGTCAGATTATGCCATTCTTACAAATGAGATTACTAATGCTTGGGCAGGTAAGACAATTAAAGAGTATAAACAACTTAAAAATCTAAAAAAAGAAGGTTTAAGAGATAACATGACTAATCTTGAATTAGTTCTTAATATGTTGGCAGAGGCAACAACTACTGAATTTTCAAAAAAAGAAAATCCCAAAACATTTCCACAATCTAAAAATGTTGCAAGAAAAGGTGGAACAATTGCGGGCAATACAAGAAAAGACATAGAAAAGGAATTAGGAGAAAGCGTTATAACCTCAAAGAATGCTAAACAAATACTTTCAAAAGAGAAAAAGCAGATTAACCATAAAAAGCAATGAACATATCCGAACTAAAATCCAAACTTCCTGTAGATTTATTTAATGTATTGAAAGAAGATATAATTGAATTACGTCCTTCTCAAGAAAAAGCAATTCAAGCAGGTTTATTGGAAGGTAATAATTTATTAGTTTGCACCCCTACTGCTTCTGGTAAAACGTTAATTGCAGAAATAGCATTAATAAAATCAATAATGGAAAATAAAGGCAAGGGCATTTATGTTGTTCCTTTAAGAGCATTAGCAACTGAAAAGTTTAAGGATTTTAAAAAAAAGTATGAAAAGTTAATTCGTATTGCTGTTTCTATTGGTGATATGGATTCAAGCGGTAGAACTCTTGAAAATTATGATTTAATTTTTTGTACTTCAGAAAAATTGGATTCTTTAATAAGATATAATTCTCCTTGGCTTAAATATATTAAAACAATTGTAATTGATGAAATTCATTTATTAAATGATCTTTCAAGAGGTCCTACGTTAGAAGTTACGTTAACAATTCTTAAAACTTTATTGACAAACCCCCAATTTATTGGTCTCTCAGCTACAATAGGCAATCCTCAAGAGCTTGCTGATTGGTTAGAGGCAAAATTAGTTCAAGATTCTTGGCGTCCTGTAAAACTTAAGAAAGGGGTTTATTTAAAGGGCAATTTAGAATTTTTAGATTAAAGCTGGTAATGGTTTTATTACCCACACGATTGTTGTTAAAAATAATATTAATACAACCCATAATCCTATCCACACTCCCCAAATGTTAAATGTTTCTTGCCAAGTTTTTAAACAAACATACTTTACAATTATTAAAGTTATTAACAATATCAGAATAGTTAATATTACATTGGAAAAAAAGGAAAATACAAATAATAATGTTGCAAATATGCTTGCTATAATTATGTTGTTTTTTAAGTATCCACTTTCTTTTAAGAAAAAGAAACTCATTGATAAAAATAGTGTCGCAAGTATTGCAAACACAATAGCAATTACGAATCTTATTAATAAACTAATCATTTATAATTTTCTCCTAATAATGTATAAAATATTATTCCACCAACAAAGCTTATTATTGCATTACTTATTTGTTGAACCACAAAAAAACTACTTAATTCTTTTATTCCACCAAATATTAATGCTATAATTAAATATGTTATTCCCCCAAGTATCCATGCTTTAAGATATTTAGAAGTAAATGCTCTTTTGAATACTAAGTTTAAATTAAATGCTTTACTTAATTTATTACTAAATCCAAAAGATAATATTGCTGAAGGAAAAAGGTATGTTGTTATTAATAATATGATTAGTCCAATTAAGATTAATATTGTTGAACTTGCAATTAGTTGTTCTAATCCTTTTCCTTCCAATATGTTAATTATAATTTTTCCAAAGGCAAGTAGAGCATATATTGCTGCAGGTATAAAATAAACTATGGTTATTATTACAATAAAAAATCCATTTACAAATTTTTCCCCCCATTTATCCCAGGTTGGTAATTTAAATTTGTGTTTATCTGCGCTTTTTGCACAGTCTAATATGTAACCTAATGCGAAAAAGTTTATTATAGGAAATATGGATAATAAAATTCCAATTATTAATTTCTTAAAATCAGTAAATGGTCTTCTTAGTGCTTCTTTGTAATGCATTTGTTCACCCTATTTAGAAATCGGGTTTTGGGTTTATATATTTTTCTACAATCCCAAGGTTTTAAGCACTGTTTCAGAATTAAATTCTTCAAGGTCTTTATATTCTTGTCCTGTTCCAATAAACATGATTGGTTTTCCTGTTACATAACTAATTGATATTGCAGCTCCTCCTTTTTCGTCAATGTCTGCTTTTGATAATATTATTCCATCTATTTCTACTGCTTCATTAAATTTGGTTGCTTGTTCTACACAATCATTTCCTGTTATTGATTCTCCAACAAAGATTTTTAAATCCGGATTTGATATGCGAATTATTTTTTTCATTTCATCTACTAAATTTTGGTTTGAATGTAATCTGCCTGCCGTGTCTATTAATACAACATCTAGGTTTTTTGCTTCTGCGTGTTTTATTGCATCAAATGCTACTGCTGCGGGGTCGCTTCCATAATCATGTTTAATCATCTTAACCCCTAACTTATCTGCATGTTCTTGTAATTGGTCTATTGCCGCTGCTCTAAATGTGTCTGCTGCGGCTAAAACAACAGTTTTTTTCTTATCTAACATCTTCTTTGCAAACTTTGCTATTGTTGTTGTTTTTCCGCTTCCATTTATTCCTAAGAAACATATTACTGTTGGCTTTTTTTCTAATAAATTATCTAAATCAATTTTTTTAACGCTCAAAACATCTTTTATGCTGTTTTTTAAACTTTCAAGTATGACTCGACTAACTTTTTTAATTGGTTTGTCAACAATATTTTCTTTTAAATCATTTTTAATTTTTTCAATTACTTCTGTTGTTACATTATTTTCTAATAGCATTACTTCTAAATCCCAAAACAAATCTTCAAACTTCTTTTCATTAATTTTTTTAGAAGTTATTTTATGAAAGAATCCTTTGTTCTTAACTGTTGGTTGAGGCTCAGAATCTTTTGATTCTGTTGTCTTAACTGTTGGTTGAGGCTCAGAATCTTTTGATTCTGTTGTTGGTTTTGTTACTTCTTCTTTTTCTTCAACTGCTGCTTCTTGTTTTACTACTTTTTCTTCAACAGCTTTCTTTTCAACTTTTTCTTCTTCAATTGTTTCTTCTACGTCTTCAGATTCTTCTTCTACTTTTTTTGAGAATTTAGTTACGGCGTTTTTTAACTTGTTTTTAAGAAATTTAAACATTTTTTATTTTTCCATTACTTTTTGTAAGTCTGCTTCTAATGTTGATGCTTTTCTTAGACTGTTATTAATTCTTTCAACCAATTCATCACTTAAGGTATCTATTTCTTGTATTTGTTGGTTTACAAGTTGTTTAGCACCGTTTACATCTTTTTTTACTACTACTCCACTTCCTACATTTACAAGTAACTCTTTAACCTCTTTTATTTTGGATTTTACAAATATTCCTTGAGATATAGGTGTTAGTAACTCTTTTTCTTCTTTTGTGTTACTTAATTCATCTATTGAATTTACAGTACTAGTTAATTCAATCTTTTGTTGTTGTAATGACTCTAATTGTTTATGTAATTGCATCACTTCTTGTTGGATGGTTTGCATTTCTGCATATTTTTTTTGGGTTTCTTCGTCCATGTTGTTTTTAGAATTAATTAGCGTTTAAAAAACTACTGCTTTTTTGTAGATAATTTTTATAAAAATAAAAGTTTATAAAGATTATAACCCTATTTAAACATTATGGCGTCAAGAAAAGAACGAGATGAAGCAGCCATATCTGAGGTTACTTCACAAATAGAAAAAAAGTTAACTGAATTAGAAAATTTTTTTAAAGAACATTATGAACTTCTTGAGAAACCTAGACCTGATTCTTATGGTTCGATGCATGCCCCTAAAGTTGAGCCTTGGTTGCGTATCAGACTAGAAAAATACTTAGCTAAAACTAATAGAAAAAATAATAAAGTCAAATCGGCTAGGGATGCACGTAAGCTTTTGAAGAGAGTGAATGATTTTTATAAGTTTGCTTATATAGTCTCTAGGGAATGGTTTAATATGACAGATTATAGTCTTAACTTCTATAAAAAGGGCGCGTACAAGGGGGTTACTATCGAGGGTACTCGCCACAATAATCAAAATAAGGATGTTGGAGAGTCATTAAAAAGATTTGAAGAACATATTAGTGTTCTTTCTGAGTTGGTAAATAAAAAAATAACTCTTTTTGAATAAATTTTAGTTACTGTTTTTTGTTTAACATTTTAATAAATATTGGAGAAAAATGTTTATGTTGAACTAGATTAACATGTCTTTGATTGTCTAAATGTAATAATGGAATGAAAGTCATTATTTTATCTTCTTTACTGTTAGAAGGGATTAATTCATGGAATCCTAATATTTTCTTTTTATTATTTAAGAAATGAGCAGTAAGTTTTCCATATACTTCTTTTATTACTTCAGTTATATCTTTTGTTTTTTCAGGTATTTTTATTTCTACGTCTGGTAAGTCTTTTAATACTCTTCTTTTTTTTACTTCTAATGCTTGTTGTAATGCATCTACTAAATCAAATATTGATACTTTTCTTTCTCTTGGTTGCGGAGTTCTTGGAATAAGTAAATGATCATCTTTTTCAGATTCAAGATTTCTTAGTTGATCATCTAATAATCCTTCTTCCATGTATTCTGATAATGTTTCTTCGGGTTGGTTGAACATATTATCAAAATTACTCATGTCGCTTCCTAAAAACCTGTTTGATTTTATTTTTAGTAATACTGCTGCGGCAAGTAATACTTTTCCTGAAACTCTAAAATCAAGTTCTTTTAATTTTTTTAGCATTTGTAAATATTCTGAAGCTAGTTGAGAAACATTGACGTCCCAGGGATCAATATCTCCTCATTTTATTAAGTCATAAATGATGGATTGCCAGGTAACATCATCTTCATTTAGAAGTAAATTAAATATCTGATCGCTTTTTGGTTTACTCATGAAAAAATAATTCTTCTGTCGCTATTTAAATTTATCGCAATTATAAATCTCAATTATTTGAGTTAAAAAAAAAGATTAAATGCGGTAGCTGGGGATCGAACCCAGGTCACAACGTCTTTGCTGTTTATAATGGCAACGTCATATACTAACCACTATACTACTACCGCATTGTATGGGCCCACGGAGATTTGAACTCCAGACCTCTGGCTGGCTTAGAGTACTCTTGGCGTTTTTTAGTGTTGTCAAGAGCATCATATAAGACTTGCGCGAATAAGAGGCTTTCTCTTAAACTCAGCGCTCTAACCAGACTGAGCTATGGGCCCTATATAAATTAAGGAAAGCAAATGTTTTTATTTAAAGATTCTCATTTTGTAACCACTAACAATAAACTTTAAATAGTGTTTGCTGATTCTTCGTATTAGGTTGGGCTCATGGTTTAGTGGCTATGACAGCGCCCTTACAAGGCGTTAATCCCCGGTTCGAGTCTGGGTGGGCCCACTATTAATTAATTGCCCCTGTGGTGTAGTCCGGCCAATCATTCCGGATTTTCGATCCGAAGACTCGAGTTCAA
>CAYRWJ010000029.1:0-11185 GCA_964427985.1 uncultured Methanosarcinales archaeon | reverse complement strand
AAGATTAAAAGAACCTTTAACAAATGTGCAGAGAACACTGAAAAAGTTGAATAATCAAAATATAATAGAATATAAAACTGTTGGGAAAAGTAAAGTTTACAGTATTAAGAAAAACTTAAAAGCTAAAAATTTTGTTTTTAATGCTGAAAATTATAAATTAATAAAGCTTTTAGATAAAAAACCAATTTTAGAAACAGTTTTTAACAAACTTTCTGCTTTAGATAGTGATTTAATTATTCTTTTTGGAAGTTATGCTAAATTTATTGCAAAAGAAGGTAGTGATATTGACATTTATATTGAAAGTAAGAATAAAAATATAAAAAAAGAAGCTGAAATGATTAATTCAAAGATAAATGTTAAAACTGGGAGTTTTAATAAAACTGATTTGTTAATCAAAGAAATAATTAAAAATCATATAATCATTAAAGGAGTTGAGAAATTTTATGAAAAAACCGGATTTTTTGAGTAAAATAAAAAAACAAAGAAAAATTGAATTGGTTGAACCTTCTGATGAGATAAGTGAATCTTATTCTTTAAAGTCAGACAATAGTTTAAAATCCGCTAAAGTTTTGTTAAATGAAAATCTTTATGAAAATTCAATAAGTATGTCATATTATGCTATGTATAATTCACTTATCTCTTTATTATTTAAGGCAGGAATAAAATCTGAAAATCATACTGCTTCCATAATTTTACTAAAAAAGCTATTTGGTCTTGATGACTTAAACAAAATAATATTTGAAGCAAAAAAAGAAAGAGTTGATAAACAATATTATATTACTAATGAAGAAATTAAAGAAGTTGATGAAGAAACATCAAAGAAAATGATAGAAGATGCAGAAAAGATAATTCTTGAAATTAATGCTTATAAAATAAGATTGGATGAAGAAAAAATTAATGAATTAAGAAAAAAGTTTTTAAATATTTTTTAGAATTATCTAAATGCCCAGAACCATTGCCATTCTATACTGTCAACATCTCGTATTTTTGTAACATTTACAAAGTAAGTCATATTTTCGTATTTTGTTACAGTCATATTTTCTAAGATTGTTTCTGTATACTCTCCGCTTCCGGTTACTAATTTCTTTGGTTTTTTTGTAAATTCGATTTCAAAGTAGTGGTCTTCTAAATCCCCAATATAAAGTTCGGTTAGTGTGAAGTCTTCAATTCTTGTGTTGTTTAAACAAAATTCTTTTTCATCTGTATTTATTAATCTGCTTCCTTTATTAAATTCGTACTCAAATTCTGTACAATATGTAACTCTTTCATCAACGGTTAATAAATAGTCTTGGTTAGCATATTCTAATCCGCTTTTTATTGTTCTGTATAATTCTCCATCAAGAAGTAATTCATAATCTACATTTACATATTTTGAGCTTGAGTTTGTTATGGTTATGTTTTGTTCAATTTCTTCAGTTACGTTTTTAGGAATTTGTTCTGTTATCTCTTTCAGTTCAGTATATTCTTCATCGATTGTTACTGCGATGGGTTTTAGTGGTAATATTACTATAAGAAGGATTATTACTATTATTGCTATTAACCAAAATTTTCCTGCATTGTTTCTTTTTACTCTATACATGGTGTATTTTTATGATTGGGGGTTTTTATTCTTTTCTATTCTTTAGTTTATATGGACTCTAAACTATTTACTCTATTACAAATATATTTATATACTCTGTATTCAATTTTAAATTATGAAAATTTGTAAAAAGTGTGAAAAAAAGTTTGGTATGCTTGAAAAAATCTTTTATACTGAAGATGGTGAAATGTATTGTACTAGTTGTGTAAGAAGAAAAAAGGATGAAAAAAAGAAGTTAGATGGAGAATATGTTGAGTTAAGTGAAACTAAAGTTCAATCACAACCTCAATCACCACCTCAATCACAACCTCAACATCAATCACAACCTCAGCCTCAAACTATTGAACCACAAGAATATGCACATGTTTCTATTCCTGCAGATCCTCCTGTTCCTGTTGCACCTTCAAGTTCTTCTTCAACTGTTGGTGGGTGGGAATTTAAAGTTGTTAAAATTTCTCCAGAACAAAATGATGTTGCAAGAAGTAATGTTACAATTGAAAAGTTTGAAAAGGTTATTAATCGTATGGGTGATGATGGTTGGGAATTGGTTTCAGTTATTCCTTTGAATGTTTTGTTAATGAAGTCTGGTGCGCGTGAAGAACCTGCTATGATTTTTAAGCGTATTAAGAAAGATTCTTTTAATGTTGGTTATTAATTATTTGATTGTTGGTTCTATGATAAAGTTTATAAATTAACTTCTTTTTCTTTTAATTAGCGGAGTGGAGCAGTCAGGAGTGCTCGTCGGGCTCATAACCCGGAGGTCGGTGGTCCAAATCCACCCTCCGCTATATTTTTTTCTTGTTTATTAAGGTTTTATCCGACGAGCACTAAAAGCATTTCAAACCTCCTGGAGTTATGTAGTAATTCTTTAAATAATATCACCCCCAATATTATTAATTGTGTAAGTTAACTCGAAATATTTTTAAACTACTTGTTATTTCTTGTTATTGGAGGGATTAAAATGTCTGATGAACAACATGAAACAGCTAAGCCATTAACTTATAAGGACGAGAGTGGTGAAACTTTGTATGGTATGAAAGATCTGAATGATAAGATTTCTAATCTTAATGATAATTTGGATAAACAACGTGCTTATCTTAAGAAGTATTATGGTATTGCTTTATCTTTTGCAATATTCTTAATGATTGTTATTCTTTGGGTGCTATGGCAAGTTAAGAGATATAGAGTTATTAGTCTGATTATTGATGCTTTAAAAAACTAATTTTTTTATTTATTTTTTTTAATAAATTCTGCAATTTTTTTGAATGCTATGTTTTTATTTTTGTCTATACAAAATACATGGTATGAATTTGGTATGAATATTTTTTCTTTTATTTTGCTTCCTAACTTTTTGTAGATTAGTTCTGCGTTTTCTTTTGGGAGAATGTGATCTGTTGAGGATTGCATTATTAATGTGGGGATTTTAATTAGGGGTAATATTTTTTCTGATTCTTTAATTACTTTTGCAACTTCGTTTAATGATTTTATTGGTATTTGCATGTAATTAATTTTTTTCTTTATTACTTTTTTTACCTTTTCATCATATCTTTTTTTAATGAAGTTTTTGAATAGCCCTAATATTCTAATAGTTAGTTTTTTTGAAAAGTCTTTTTTAAAAAACATGGGGGTGCCCATTAAAATTATTCCTTTTACTTTTTTTTCTGTTGCTATTTTTAGTGCTATATTTCCACCAAATGAACTTCCAATTATGTAAACTTCTTTTGTTTTTTCTTTTAATTTTTTAAGTGCTTTTTTTGCTGAGTTTTCCCAGTCATCTTTTTTTGTTCTTGCTAAATCAAATACGTGTGTTCCGTGTCCTGTTAATAGAGGTGCGTAAATTGTGTATCCTTTTTTAGCTAAGTATGCCCCTAATCCTTTTACTTCTTGGGGCGTGCTGGTGAATCCATGCAATAATAATATCCCTATTTTACTTTTTTTGTCTATAAAGAAAGATTCTGCACCTTTTATTATTAAATTGGGTTTTTTATGTTTTATAAAACTAAATTTTACTCTTTTGTGTAAATATGCAACCACTACCCCTATGAATACTGTCTCTAATAACATATTTTTAATTTAAGAAACAATTATTTAAATCTTTCTACTTTTTTCTTTTGTTTAACATTATTGCAAATGCGATTATGATTACTGCGTCTGCTAGTGCAAAGATGAATTTTACTATGTCATTTGCGCTATCCCAGCCTCTAATGAATCCATAAACTATTAGTACTATGGATGCCATAATTAATCCAGAACTTATGTTTATCATGTCTAAAGTAAAGAGGGATATTGCAATTAGTATAATTCCAATTATCATTGTGATTAAAAACAGATTTCTATTATATTTTTCTCTTGCCTTATTGTATGGGTCATAACAATTTTCTTTTTTATCAATTTCTTTTTCTTTCATTATTGTTCGACATTCTTCTATTGTTTGATTGTCTTCACAAGTATTCAATTCGGTAAGTGGTCTGAATCGATCGTTATCTTCGCAGAAATCAGCATATTCTGGTTCGGGATAAAATGCTTTTATTCCCAATATTATAACTAAATATATAATTATTGCTACTGCAATTCCAAAAATAACGGTGATAGCTTTTGTCATAAGTTATTATATGTGTATTTCTTTAAAAATCTTATGATTAAAACAATAACATTTATAAATCACTTATTTCTCCTCAGAACATGAGTAAAATATATAGTATTGAAGTTAATGAATTTATTGAAAATTTAGCTAAAGAACTTAAAAGTTTTAAAGAGGTTTCTGCTCCTGAGTGGGCTAAATTTTGTAAAACTGGAGTTCATAAAGAACGTCCCCCTCTTAGAGATGATTGGTGGCATATTAGAGTTGCTGCAGTTTTGAGAAGTGTTTTTCGTCTTGGTCCTGTTGGAACTAATAAATTAAGAGTTAAATATGGTGGTAGGAAAAACCGAGGAGTTAAACCTGAACACCATTTTGATGGTTCTGGTTCTATTATTAGAAAGTCTCTGCAACAATTAGAAGCTGCAGGTCTTGTTAAAAAAGAAGAAAAAGGAAAACATAAAGGTAGGTTAGTTACTGTTGAGGGTAAAAAGCTTTTGAATAAGATTACTGGTACTAAAGTGGTTAAAGAAGAAATATCTAAACCTGTTATTGAAGTTAAGAAAGAGTCCAAGGTTGAAGTAAAAGTTGAAACTAAAGCTGTTGAAGAAAAAGTAGTAAAAGAAGCAGTAGTTAAAACAGAAGAAAAGAAACCTGAAGTAATTAAAGAAGAAGTTAAAAAAGAGGTTAAAGAATAAAATGGCTCGTTACATTCATCTTTCAAGAAAAAAGAGATTAATTAAAAAAGGAAGACAAACTAGATGGGCTCCTTTTTGGATTATTCCTAAAATTTATGGTGTTGGACGAAGGGTTCATCCTGGAAGACATACTGATATTAAGAGAAATTGGAGGAAAACTAAAACTAAAGCATAATGGCAAAGAACGTTCCTGTTTCAAAACTTGAAAGAACTTACAATGTTCCTTTGAGAAGAAATTTTTTAAAAACTCCTATTCATAAACGAGCTAAAAAAGCAGTTAAAGTTTTACGAGAATTTGTTTATAAACATATGAAATCTGATAATGTTAATATTGGTGCTGATGTTAATGAACATATTTGGAGACACGGGATTAAAAATCCACCTCATCATGTTAAGGTTGTTCTTACTAAAGAGGATGATAAAGTTAGTGTTGTTTTAGAAAGTAATAAGATCAAAGAAGATGCTAAAAAGTCTAAGAAAGAAGCTAAAAAGAAAGAATCTAAAGAAAAACTTGCAGAAGCAAAAGTAGTAAAGGAAAAAGCAGTTAAAACCGAAGAAGTAAAAGAAAAGAAACCTGAAGTAATTAAAGAAGAAGTTAAAAAAGAATAATTCTGTTTTTAATTAAATTATTGCGCCGCATAGTGCATTACTATTAAGATAATTAATCCACCAATTACGGAAATCCATAAACTTAATGCAGGCATGTTTGGAAATAAGAATTTGTCTAATAATCCAAATACGCCTCGCCAAAAGACTATTATAGCAAATAGTATAATAACCCCGAAAAGTGTTTGGTGTGTTTGTTTCATATCTAATATTCTTGAAAACATATTTTTTTATTTAATTAGATGGTATATAAATTTTTTGAAAATCATAAACTTATTAAATCAGCGTAATTTTTATAACTTATGGAGCTTCCTTTAGAAAGTATTAAACGAGAAATGTTAATTAAAACAAAAGATGTTGGTACTTTTGGTATTAATCCTGAAGAACGAACGGTTGATAAATTAATTAGTTTTAGCATTATTAATATTGATAAACCTAAGGGACCAACATCTCATCAAGTTTCTGCATTTGTTCAGAAGATTCTTAATATTAATAAATCTGGTCATTCTGGAACTTTGGATCCGGGTGTTACTGGTGTGTTGCCTATTGCTTTAGGGAAGGCAACTAGAATTGTTCAAACTCTTCTTCCTGCGGGAAAAGAATATGTTGCTTTAATGCATTTACATAGTGAAGTGTCTGAAAGAAAAATTAAACAAATTTTTAAGAAGATGACTGGAAAGATTATGCAACTTCCTCCAATTAAATCTGCGATTAAGCGTCAATTACGTCCAAGGACAATTTATTATATTGATATTTTAGAGATAAAAGGTAAAGATGTTTTATTTAGAATTGGGTGTGAGGCCGGTACTTATATTAGAAAGTATATTCACGATTTTGGTCAAAAAGCAGGAACGGGGGCTCATATGCAACAGTTAAGACGGACTAAGGTTGGAAATTTTAATGAATCAACTATTGTATCTTTACAAGATTTAGCTGATGCAGTGCATTATTGGAAAAAGGGCGATGAAACAAGGTTGAAAAAGATATTGCAACCGGTTGAAAATGCAGTTATACATTTCCCAAAAGTTTGGGTTGCTGATTCTGCTATTCTTTCGCTTACTTCAGGTAGTGATTTAAATATTCCAGGAATTGTTAAATTAAATGATAATATTGAGCCTGATCAAAAGATTGCGTTAATGACTTTAAAGGGCGAATTGATAGCTTTGGGAATTGCTAAATTAACTTCTAAGAAAATGTTTGAGCAAGAGAAGGGTTTAGCGGTTAATGTTAAGAAAGTATTTTATCAAATTTAAGCTTTTACTTTTAATAATACTCCTAATCCTATAATGAATAATATTAAAACTGAAAATAATGCCACAGTATAACTAAATGCAATAACTAATGCCCCAAACATTATTGGACCTATTATGCCCCCTAATTTTTCTGTTAATCCTTGAAATCCAAATAGTTCCGCTAGTTTATTTTTTGGTGCTATTTTGATTAGTAGCGGCCTTGTGGTTGTCCAGATTGCTCCAAGCAATGCCCCCCCAATAATTCCTGCTAGTATGTATGTTGCATAATTGGTTTTAATGATTACAAGTAAAATTATGAATATCCAAATGGTTAATGCACTTACTAAACTTTTTTTTGGTCCAATATGGTCAGATAACCATCCAAATACTAATGAACCAATAATGGCTGCTACAGCCATCATTCCAAATATTGGAAAGAATTGTTTAACGGTTAGGTTTAATGTCTCTCTTCCAAATAAGAATAAGAAGATTATTACTGTGTTTAAACTGTCAACATAAATTAATGATGCGAGTAAAAATAACCAAACATTTTTGTATTTTTTAATTCCTTTAATTGTTTTTAGTACTTCTTTGAATGATATTTTCATTCCATTTTTTACACTCATTCTTTTTTTCTTTTTTTCTTTATAATTTAAGAATAATGGGATTGCAAAGATAAAGAAGAATATTCCCGTAAGTGGGAACATCAGTCTAGTTCCGATTTCGGTTTCCCATCCAACATTATTAAGTATGTAGGTTGCTAATAATAAGCTTAAAATTGTTCCCACGTATCCAAATGCAGTTCCTATTCCGGATACTTTTCCTAAATGCTTTCTGTGGGCAACATCGATTAGCATGCTGTCATAAATATCTAAACTTGCGTGGTAAAATAAGTTTGCTAATAATCCGAATAATAGTGCAAACCATAAGTTTGAGTATGCAATTAAGATTGTTGCGATTATTGTTAATAGTGTGAAGATCATTATGAATGGTTTTTTTAATTTTAAAGCATCACTTAACCCCCCAAGTAGTGGAACTAATAGTGCAGATAAGAATAAGGATAAACCCATCACTAATCCAATTTGAAATTCATTTCCTCCTAAGAATTCTTTAATAATTAATGGGAAAAATACAGTCACTATTAGTGCAGAAAAAGAAGTATTTGCTAGGTCGTATGTTGCCCAGGAGAATATTTTTTTGTTTAACATGTTTTAAAATACTGTTTTGAGTATTTAATTGTTTTGTTTTCGTTAGTACTTAACTGTCATTAACTTTTCTTAAGTTCATTAAAATAATTTCTTCAATTAGGTGTTTGAATGATTTGTCATCTCTTTGTTTGGATCTTTTAGTTAAATCAAGGTATAAATCAAAATAACCTATTGGAAGGTCTAGTATTGGGATGTTTTGGTTTCTTAAAATGTGCATTAATAACAATCTTGAAATTCTACTATTCCCGTCTATGAATGGGTGAATTCTTTGAAATTCGTTGTGAAAAAATGCTGAAAAGCTTATGATTTGGTTTAAATCCCATTTTTTCAGTGTAAAGTCTTTATGTTTTTTCATTAACTTATTTAGTTTGGGTATTATTGAATTCCAGTCGCTTGTTTTAAAAAGAGGATTTAATTTTATTATTACATTTTGTTTTCTTACTTTGCCTGCAGTTGGTAGTTGGGGCATTGCTAATTTGTGATATTTTAAAATTAGTTCTAAACTTAATTCTTTTTTATTTTTTGTATTTATTATCATTAAATCTACTGCTTTTTTATAATTTGTAACTTCTTGTATGTCAAATAATTTGTGTTTTTCTGGAACAACTTTTTTAATTATTAATTTTTCTGTTTCAGGTAATGTTAATGGATTTCCTTCTAAGTTTAAACTTGAATGAATGAATCCTATTTCTTCTTTGTTCTCTATGTCTGCTAGAATATTGTGATGTATTTTTAAGTTTTTTTTATATTTTGTTAGTTCTTTTTTGATGTTTTTTATTAGACTTATTTTTTTGGGAACATAAAATTCTCTTTTTTTCATAAAGAATTTCATTAAATCAATTAAAAAATGATGTCGTAATAGTTTGCATCTTAATGGTTTTTTTAATATTATTAATAAGAAGCCATATTGGTTTAAGGCATCTGTATAAAATTTAAATGTTTGTGGGTGTATTTTTATTTCATTTATGGTGAATAATTCTTTTTTGTAAGCTTCACAAATAAAGTTTAACATTTTTGGTTTAAACATCAAATTATAATTAATTTTGTTGCTAATACAAAATGAGATTAATTCAAATAATTTTTTTGTTTTGTTATTGTGTAATATCTTGACGGTTTTGCCTCTTTTTATGTATCCTTTTTTTTCTAATTTAAGGATTTTATTAAAAACGCTTTGATATATGCTTCTTGGTTTGTTTAATATTTTTAGAATTTCAATGATTCTCAATTCTCCTTTGTTTGCAATAACATAAAATACGTCATAGGAGGATATCATATACTTTATAAGTAACCAGACTATATAAAAGTTTCTATTATTCACTAAATGTTTACAAAAAGTAAATGTTTTGTGTGAAATAAAGTAGATTATGAGGGTATTTATTCAGTTTTTTCTTGTAATTCTTCTAAAGCTTCACCTATGGCGTCCATTTGGTTCCCGAGTGTTAATAATGCCAGACTTAATTGAGTTAAATACTCTTGTCCTGAAGAATTCATTATGGCTTTGCTTTGTTTTTGTGATAGCTTTTTTGCATGTTTAAGTGTTTTTATTGCGTGATCTATTTTAGTCATTTTGATAGATTTAATTTGTTTAAAGTATTTATTAATTTTATTATTATGTATTTTAATTTATGATTCAATCAACTGTAAACAGAACATTATCGTGGTCTACGTCAAATAGTCCTAATCTTGCTCCTGCATCTAGCCAACCATGTGCATAATTTAGACATGCGAATGCGTTTACTATATCTCCTTTATCTTTGAAATGGCCTGCATCTGAATAATATCTTGAAGCCATATCTAAGAAGTCTTCTGCTTTTTCTTTCCAATCTATTTTAATTTCTTTGCCGATCTTTACTTTCTTCAAAGCTCGACCAGTTACATCAAAATATTTTGCTAATTTTGTATCGGTTATTTCACGCATAGAAACATTTAAATAGAAGTAATATAAAAAACTTATCATAAAATACGGTGAGGTGTATTATAATGGCGTTTGATGGTTTTCTTGATTGGATGAATGCAATTGTTGCAATTATTTTAATTATTGTGGGAGTTTTAGCATTTTTGAATATTGGTATGTTTTCTTGGATTGGTTATGTTTTAGGAGTAGTTTTTATCATTGGTGGTTTGTTTGCATTTTTTAATTCATTTTTGGTATTTGGTAATACCAATGGGTTTATGGGAATGATTGCATTAGTTTTGTCATTAATCATTTTAGTGATGGGTATTAACGTATTTTATGCAATTCCTTATGTGGCAAATGTTATTGCTTTGAGTCCTCTTGGAATAACTCATTACATTATTAACATTGTTGTGGCAGTAATATTGTTTATAATTGCTGGCGCTAGCGATTAAATTTTTTTTTCTTTTATTATTTTAGGTTTACTGGTTGTTGAAAAGAATTATGCTCTATTTGCGGTGAAGGTTCTAATTGTGGTAATTGTGAACGTGAGTATTTTTATATAAGATATTATTCTTTATTAATATGCCGAGAAACAGAATATATCGAACAGCAAATTTTTTTAGAAGTGAAGTTAGTAATTTTTATGATGCTGCTTTGGTGGGTTCTGGAGGTTATACTTTGTTAAGGTCTGAAGGTTTGTCTCTTAAGATTCTTAGTGTTGCTGCTTTGACTATTGGATTTATTGGAGTGGGTTCTCCTGAGAATAATCAGTTTGCTTTAAGTTCTAGAAATAGAAGAAATTTTTTTATTGCGCTTAGCGCAATGTCGACTCCTCTTCCAGCTTTGTCTTTAACTTCTTTAGCTTTGAGTTTAGTTTTTGAATATCAAAGAAGGCAAGCAAGTAAAGATTAAAATATTCCAGAAACTTTTCCTTTTTTACAATGTTCACAAATATTCTTTTTGATTTTTAATTCGTTTGTTTTTCTATTGATTACTATTTTACCGCATTTTGGGCATAATGTGTCTTCTAAATCTAAATAAACATTAACTAATCCGTATTCTTCTTTTATTTGGTCAAATAATTCTTTTTTATCGTGTGCATTTTCTACATGCCAGGGTATGTTTTTGTCTAAGGTTGTTATGTATTCTGCTATTTTTCTTATCTCTCCTTCATTATCATTAATATTTTCTTTTAGTATTGTGTTTATTTCTACCCAAATTCCTTTTTCTTTTGCTAGTTTAATATTTTTTTCAACATGGCTTATTTTGCCGTTTGTTAATTTCATAAAAGTTTCTTTATCAACGCTATCTAGTTCAAAACTTATTGCGTGAAGATATTTTAGTAATTCTGTAAAAGGTTTTTCATGTAAGTATCCATTAGTGCGTA
>CAYRWJ010000028.1:0-11630 GCA_964427985.1 uncultured Methanosarcinales archaeon | reverse complement strand
AAAGCGCTTAAACAATTGAAAGAATTGAGTAAATACGCAGACAATTTACGACTTGCTGCAGATGATTGGGGTGAAGATTGGAAAACTTTGATTTCAATATTAATGTCTGCTCGAACTAGAGATAGTGTAACTATTAAAGTTTCTACAAATTTGTTTGATAAATATGACCTTGAGGGTTTAGCAAATGCAAAATTAAAAGATGTTGAAAAAATTATAAGGTCTGTTAATTTTTATCATAATAAAGCTAAATATGTATTAGAATGTGCAAAAGGGATAGTTTCTTTGGGAAAGGTTCCATCTGATGTTGAATCTTTAGTTAAATTAAGCGGGGTGGGTAGAAAAACTGCAAATGTTTTTATTGCATCAATTGGAGGCGATGCAATAGGAGTAGATACTCATGTTGGAAGAATTGCGCGAAAGCTGGGGTGGACAACGCATATTGATCCGTTTAAGGTTGAAATTGATTTGTGTAATTTGTTTCCTAAATCAAGTTGGCGAAAGGTTAATAATATTCTTGTGAAATTTGGACAAAGTAATAGGGGGAAAAAGGAAGATTTAATTCTTGAAAAGATAAAGTAAAGAACAATTAACTTTATTAAGTGATGTAAGGGGGGAGTTACATGGCCGGAAGAGTACAAAGTCCCTCATCTATCAATTTGTTTAGACAATGCCCAAGAAAATATTTTTATCAATATATTCTTAAATTAGCAACTGGTTCAAACATACATTTAGTTAGAGGAAAAGCAGTTCATTCAGTTCTTGAAAATTTTTTTAAAGTAGATATTAACCAAATACATAATGAAAAGTTTGATTTTGAATTAAGAACATTATTATTTGATTTGTTTAGGCAAGAATGGAGAAAATCTAAACCAGAATTAGAAAAAATAGGTATAGCAATCCATGATCAAATATATTATTATAATGAAACTAAAAAAATGCTAACAAATTGGTTTAATGGATTTACTGAAAAATTAAATGGTTTGATGGTTGATAAAGGGTTGGTTGAATCTTTTAAATATTTTACACCCATAACTGAACAATATTATGAATCTTCTTTGCATAAAGTAAGAGGATATATAGATGCAGTACATGAATGGGCAGATGGAGTACATATAATAGATTATAAAACCTCTTCCAGAGATAAAATGAGCGCGGATTATAGGTTGCAGTTAGGAATATATGCAATGATGTACAAACAAAAACACGGAATTGCACCTAAACGAGTTGGGATAAACTTTTTGAAGTTTGGAGAAAGATTTATTGATGTTGATGATGTTCTTATTCGAGATGCAGAAGCAGCATGTGAACAAATACAAAGCGATACTCAATCAGAAGAAAAAGTCGATTATCCAAAGAAAAAATCAGGATTGTGTAAATGGTCAACTGGACAATGTGATTTTTATGAAACGTGCACAAAAGATGTTTGAATACGAACATTTTTAAACTAATTCTTACTAATATGTTATATGGAAATATTAAAACAAGTATTAGAACTGGTAAAACCGTCTCCTCTTGAAGCAAAAGAGGTAAAGAAAAAGATAAATAATTTTGTTTCAAAATTAAAAATAAAAGGTGCAGTAATAGAATTAGGGGGCTCAGGAGCTAAAGGAACTTGGTTAAGAGATGTTTTTGATGTAGACTTATTTGTTCGCTTTGACAAAAAATATATTGGAAAAGATATTTCAGGATTATTAGAAAAATCATTAAAAAAATTTAAAATAGAAAAATTTCATGGTAGTAGAGATTATTTTCAAATAAAAAAAGATGGGTTTTTGTATGAACTTGTTCCCGTAATTAAAATTGATAAAGCTGATGAAGCATTAAATATAACTGATGTTTCACCATTACATGCTACTTGGGTAAATAAACATTCATCTATAAAACTAAAAGATGACATTAGGATTGCTAAATTATTTTTTAAAGCAAATGATTTTTATGGTGCAGAATCGTATATAAAAGGATTTTCAGGATACGTATTAGAAATATTAGTTATACATTATGGTGGATTTTTAGAATTGTTAAAAAATTGCATTAAATGGAAAGAAAAAGAAGTAATAGATGTAAGTAAATTTCACAAAGATGTATTTTTTGAGGTAAATAGTTCGAAATTGGATTCTCCTTTAATTGTAATAGATCCCGTGCAAGTTGGTAGGAATGCATCTGCGGCATTATCTTTAGAAAAATTTAACGAACTTAAAGAAATAGCAAAGAAGTTTTTAAATAAACCAACATTGAAATATTTTGAAAAAGAAAAAATAGATGTTGATAAACTAAAAGGTATGGTTATTGAAGTTAAAGCTATAAAAGGAAAAGAAGATATAATCGGATGTAAAATAGATAAAGCATTTGAATTTTTTGCAAGAGAATTAGAACATGAAGATTTTAAAATCAAAAAGAAAAAATGGTATTGGCAAGATAAAGTTATATTTAATTATGATGTTGTAGAAAAATTAGGATTAGAACGAGAAATAGAAGGTCCTCCATTGAAAATAAAAAATGCAGTAAAAGATTTTAAGAAAAAATACAAAAAAACATTTGAAAAAAAAGGAAGAATATTTGCTAAAATAAAAAGAAAATATTTGACTGCAGAAAGTGTAATAGAAGATGCAATGAAAAAAGAATATTTGAAAGATAAGGTGGAATTATGAAAGTAAAAATGGAAGGGTGGGTAAATGCTAATTTGGATTAAAATAATTGCACTTTGTATAGCTCCCATCTCAGAATTAAGAGGGGGAATACCCTTTGCAGTATTAAACGGGGTGAACCCGTGGGTGGCATTTCTTTGGTGTGTAATTGCTAATCTTTTTGTAATTTTAATTGTATGGTTGTTTCTTAACTCATTACATCATATATTTATGAAGTGGAGACTTTATTCTAAACTATTTAACAAATATATTGAACGAAAAAGAGTTAAAATTGAAAGATACATAGGAACAAAATGGGAATTTTGGATATTAATGTTATTTGTAGCAATACCCTTGCCAGTTACAGGAGCATATACTGG
Source organism: uncultured Methanosarcinales archaeon (assembly GCA_964427985.1). Classification (GTDB taxonomy): domain Archaea; phylum Nanobdellota; class Nanobdellia; order Woesearchaeales; family JABIAG01; genus JABIAG01. The sequence goes on along the minus strand of CAYRWJ010000028.1, from coordinate 8,626 downwards.
AACATTATTGGCTTGGTTATTTAAAGTGAAGAAAAGAAAGGCGTTTACTGCATTAGCTTTAGGGGTATTGATTGCAGGAGTTATAGTTAGTTTAGTAACAGTGGGATTAATATCTGGAATGGAAGTTTTCCTAAAATAATACTTATTTCTTTTTAGAAGTTTTTTTAACTGGTTTTTTTTTAGTTGTTGGTTTTTTAGCAACTCGTCTACGAGGAGTTTCATCTTTAAACTTGTATCTAAACTCATTTCTATTGCCTGTAGTCTCAAAAGCAATAGTTTCTGTTCTTCTTAATTTTTTTAAACAAGCAGTAATACTGCCTATAGAAATACCAAGAGCTTTAGATATTTCTTTAGAAGTATACCATTTAGTTGGATGCTTCTTTAAAAAATCATAAACTTCTTGTTGTCCCATGCTAAGATAGAGTCAAAGGTACTATATAAAACTATCTTTTTTTAAACATTAATTTAATAGTAGAAACTTTTAAATATTGGTTAAGGTATTATTTTTAACATGAAGAAAAAGAATAATAAAAAGAAAGTAATTAATGCAGTTATGTTTGTTGCTATTGTTGTGGCATTTGCAGGTATACTTTCTAACTCTTCTAATATTGTGCTAGAAGGCAAAGAATACTTTTCTCCGCCAACTATTTCCGTATTAATGTTCAATTTTGCAGTATTAATGTTAATTGCATTAGTAATTGCATTATTAATTCATAATCATAAAGTTCAAAAAATGTTTTTTAAAGTAGAACATAAAGTTGGGAAAGAATTTGTTGATTTAAAAAAAGATGTTAAAAAAGAATTAAAGATTATTGGTAAAAAAATAAAGAAAATAAGGTAAAATAACGTACTTCTTTGTGCTTAAAAGTAAAGCTTTTTAAATCGTTGAAAAGTATGTGGGGAAGTATGGCATCCACAATAGAAGAATTAAGTAAAAAGTTGTTGAAAGAGGACGTTTTTAAACACGTTTTGGGACAAAAAGAAGCTAAAAAACAATTGTGTTCAGCATTGTTAACTGGTAGACATGTACTGATTTTGGGAAATCCAGGGGTTGGTAAAACTACTTTAGCAAAAAACGTAGCTGAATTGTTGCCTGATGTAACAGTAAATGGAAAAAAAGTAAAAGGAATAAGCCGATTTATAAGAGTTCAAGGAAGTCCAGATTTAACAGTCGAAGATTTATTGGGAGATATAGACCCTCTTAAAGCATTAAAATTTGGTCCTCTAAGTAAAGAAGCATTTACTCAAGGTAAAATATTTAAAGCAGATAAAGGAATACTTTTTTTTGATGAATTAAATAGGTGTCCTGAAAAGTTGCAAAACGCGTTATTACAAGTATTACAAGAAGGATATGCAACAATAGGAAGTTATGACGTGGATTTTTCTACTGATTTTATATTTATTGCAACAATGAATCCTGAAGATAGTTCTACTGAAAAAATTTCTGATGTATTATTAGACAGATTTGATGTAATCTACATGGGATATCCTGAAAATTTAGATATTGAAAAAGAAATTGTTGAAGAAAATGGGAAAAAAATAGTTGAAGTAGATGATAAATTGTTAACTTTAATGATACAGTTTGTAAGAGTTTTACGAGAAGACAAACGAATTGAAAAAAAACCATCTGTAAGAGCAAGTTTAGGATTGTATGAAAGAAGTCAAGGAAATGCACTTTTAGATGGACGAAACAAGATAACTTTTCAAGATATAAAAGATGTAGTTCTTTCAGTATTAGCACATAGAATACAATTAAAACCAAGCGCTAAATACACTATGTCTTCGGCTGATGTTATCCAAGACACATTTAATGATTTTTTACGTTCTGAAGGAAAAGAATTCAAAGAAGACGGCGAAGTTCCCTAATGAATTAACTGATATAGAAAAAACAAAAAAAATAGAAGAACTTGGCGGTCAATTATCATCTCAGTTTGAAGAAGATAAATTAATGCATTCCATTCTTAAAGGCGATAAAAAGAAAATAGATGAAGCAAAATTAATTGAAGAAGGAATAAATAATAATGTTGGAGGATTTACTCCTGATTTAATGATGCAACAGTTAGTACAAAATTATGCTAACGCAAAAAGACTTTATGGTGAGACAATATTAAGATTGCTTAGTTCATACAATTCAAATTATATTGAAAAAAATATTAAAATTCCTGAATTTCAACGTGAATTAAAAAGTAAATTAACTAAAAAAGTTGATGAATTAAAAAAGAAAAAAATATTAAATTCTGATGGAAGCTTTTCTAAAAAAGGAGAAGAAATGGCTGCATTAATCATGTATATAGAAGAAGTAGATAATCTTACGCCAAAAGGATTAGTTGGAGAAAAAGTCCATAAGAAAAAAAGCTTTTATGGAATGAGAGGAGAAGCAAAACCATACAAAAAAGGAGATAGATATTCGGATTTAGCACTTAAAAAATCAATTACAAAAGCAATTAAAAGAGGACATAAACAATTATTAAAAGAAGACCTAATGACTTTTGAAAGAAAATCAAAAGGAAATGTTTATGTGATTTATGGGTTAGATGCTTCAGGAAGTATGAAAGGGAAAAAAATTGAAGCAGCTAAGAAAGCAGGAATAGCTTTAGCTTACAAAGCAATTGCTGAAAAAGATAAAGTGGGAATGGTAGTTTTTGAATCTGAAATAAAAGATTCTGTAGCTCCAACAACCGATTTTGCTCTGTTATTGAAGAAAATTTCAACTGTTCGTGCCACTAAACAAACCGATATGAAACAAATGATACGAAAAGCAGTTGAGTTGTTTCCAGATGTTTCAGGAATTACTAAACATTTGATACTTCTTACGGATGCAATGCCAACTGTTGGTAATAATCCTGAAAAAGAAACTTTAGAAATGGTTGCAGAAGCAAAAGCAGCAGGAGTGACTATTTCTTTGATTGGGGTTGGGTTAGAGAAGAAAGGAGAAGAGTTTGGGAAAAAAATTACTGAGTTAGGAAATGGACGGTTTCATATAGTAAAGAATTTAGATCGATTGGATGCAATAGTTCTAGAAGATTATTATGGGTATATATAGAAACTATTTTAAAGTAGGTATTTCTAATTTTAATATGATTATATTAACATTTATAGATTTACATGAACACGAACCGTTTTTAAAAGTGTTAAGAAAAAAAGCTAAAAAATGTGATGTGATTCTTTGTGGAGGAGATATGAGCATATTTGAAAACGATCTTCCCGGAATGATAAAAAAAATTGCTAGTTTAGGAAAAGAAGTTTATCTAATACATGGAAATCACGAAGTAGCAACCCATGTACGAAATGACTGTTTAAAATACAAAAATATGCATTTTGTACACAAAAAAGTAATACAATTAAGTAAAGATATAAGATTGTTTAGTTATGGTGGAGGAGGATTTAGTTTTGTAGATAAAGAATTTGAAAAGTTTATTCAAACAAATAAAACTAAATTAGTAAAAACAAATATTCTTATGACTCATGCACCACCTTATGGCACTAAAATAGATGTTGTAAATAATGAACATGCAGGATGTAAATCAATAAAAAAATATTTAAAATATTTTACTCTTGCAATTAGTGGACACTTACACGAAACTACAGGCATTAAACAAGTTATTGGAAAAACATTAATAATCAATCCCGGACCTGAAGGAAAATTATTAGAATTTTAAGAAATCTTTTTAAAAATTATTATCAATTTCTGAATTAATATTTTTTAATAAAACAACCCGAGAATTTGGTTTTTCATTAACTAATTTATAATTAGAATTATATTTAATTATTTCATTTGCAAATTCAATAATTTCTTTATGATAAGGCATACACTTAGGATTAAGTCTAGTTTGAGAATGTCCTGCATACATATAACCCTTAAGTTCAACAAAATCAGAATTGTTACCAATTAATTTAGCATACTCTTCTGGATTAAGCATATTTTGAGATTTAGTTAATGTTAATCTAATAACCGAACGAGGAAATTGTTTTAGAAGAGATAAAGATTTCATTATTTTTTCCCAACCATCTTCTATTAATGGGTTGCAAACTTTTTTGTAAACTTTTTTGTTTGGAGCAGGCAAAGTTAAATAAAGTTGAGTTGGAGGTGTGGCGATAAGTTGGTCGATCATATCAGGATTAGTGCCATTAGTAACTAAAAAGGAGGTTAGATTTTGATTTTTGAGTTCTTTAATTAATTCTGGTAAACGCGGATAAAAAGTTGGTTCTCCAGATAAGCTGATGGCAAAATGTTTTGGAATTTGTGATTTTTCAAATATTTCTTTAGAACTGCCTTTAAAACCTAAAAGAACTTTTTTATGTTGTTCTATGCAACCTGCAATTATATCTTTTGGGTCATCTATTGGCCCTTGCCATTCTTTGTTTGTGTTTGCTATATCTCTCCAACACCAATTACAACGTAAAGAACAAGTGTGTAACGCAGGAGTCATTTGAACACATAAATTAGTATTGATGCCATAAAAAGTATGTTTATAACAATCATCATTACCTCTAATACATTCTTTAGTCCAATAACAAATTTTAATAGCAGAATGATTACCAACAATTCTATACCCTTGTTTTTCTAATGATTTCTTGTTCATATAGTTAGAAAATGGGAAACGTTTTTAAAAGTTTGGGGTTTAGCAAATAAATGGAATTAAAAGAAGCAGTTGATGAAGTTGAAAAATCTGTCGAATTCATTAATTGGAAAAAAGAACACACTCAATGGTATCTTGCACATGGATTTATGATATTTGAAGATAACGAATGGCAAGTAGGTTATACTGATGGCGAAAAAGTAATAACTTTCTTTTTAAACCCAGTTAAATTAATGCCAGAACAAGAAGCCTGTAAAAAACCAGATGTAAAGATTCCTTCTTTAAATAAAGCTAATTTGAAATTAGGACTTGACGAAGTTATGAAAGTTATTGAAAAAATAAAAGCAGAAAAGTATTCTGCAGAACAAATAATGAAAACCATAATTTTAGTTCAAAATATTGGTGAAAAAGAAGTTTATAATATAACTGGACTAACTCAATCATTGAAAACAGTAAATGTTAAAGTAGATATGGATGGAAAAGTTATTGAAGATTCATGTCAAGCATTAGTACAATAATCAGATATCTTTAAAATAGGTGTTTTACTTCTTTTTTTAATATGAAAACTGAACATAATTATGATTTGTGTAAAGCTTGTGGAACGCGTTGTGTTCATTGTTGTTCAGCAGAACAGTCTCAGGATAAAGCCAGTTTAGATGCTTTGTTTGCAAAACGAAGAGTTGTTTTTGATGATGTTGTTAAACAATTTCCTCAAGATTTAATGATTTATGTTGAAAAACTTCGTTTTGATTTAGGGGGAGAAGCGAAAAGTACAAACCCTTGTAAATATTTAGCATTAGTTGATGAAGACCCAGGTTGTTTAATACATCCTGTAAGGTGGGGAGGAAAGGATGTTAGAGCCGATGTTGAAATAACTGGTGAGTATTGTTCACCTAATAAGGGATGTTATTTTAATTTATATTTTAGAACTGATGCAGAACAAAAATTAGTTGGTGAAAGGATACAAGGAGTTATGGATTGGAAAACATATTCTAATTTATTAAGAGATTGCGCAGAATTTAATAGGAATTGGGCTTATGTAATTTCAAGAATGCAGTTAGCTGATGTTTCTATGGAAAATGTGAAAGAAAGAGTGGATGAAATACACAAAACTTTAAGAAATTATTTTCCTAATATAAATGGACTTGTTTCTGAAGGGGAAACCCAAATGCAAAAACGAGCTAGTTTTAAAAAAAGTTTGATATTGCCTACTGAATTATTTATGAGACAATCTGGTTTGTTTACTCAGTGGGGGATAGATTTACCTCGTTTCTTGTTAGGGATTGAAACAATTAATGTAGAAGGAAGATTTCAAGAAACAGATTTTAAAGAATACGGTTATTTTTTTGGTGATACAAGAGCAGTTTACATACATTATCATGCAGGCGAAATATTACCTTTACATTTTGATGATGTTGCTATAACAGATATAATGGGTTTAGAACTTGCAATACGATTAATTGATGGTGTTTTAGAATGTTAATTAATCGACTAGCACTGTTTTTAATTTCTTATACCCAAAGAAGTCGGTAGTATAATTGTAAGCACCAGCGTTTAAGAATACAAGTTTATCGCCTACTTTTGGAGTATTAAGTTTAACTTTGTAACGAAAAATATCATCTCTGGTTGGAGAATTACCCTTGATTAGGTAATAGTCTCCTTTATTCTCTGTTTCATTTTCCACTAACATCTTATGATGACCAATCATAGTATCTAATGCACAATTATAGATTGTTGTGTTAATAACAATTGTATTTTGATTAACTTGAATGATTTCTGTTTCAAGTTTTATACTAGGAGCAGCTATAAATCTTCCAGGTTCAATAATGGTTTGGATGCTGTGCTTTTTGAGAAAAGTTTTAGCTTCAGTTATTTTCTGAAATATGTAAGGCAATACTTTAGAAGTGTAACTTCTATATTTTGTAGGAAGCCCGCCCCCCAAATTTACAAAACTAATTGTTTTAAGAGTTAAGGGAGTTAGAGATTCCTCTAATTCTTGTTTAATTTCCCATTCTGAAACATTTTGAGATTTACGATGGGTATGAATTCCAAGTTCTTTTAGGTTCTTATTGTCTTTTAGTTCGGCTATTAGTTCGTTTACCTTTCTTGAAGGAAGACCATAAACAAAATATTGACCAGAACCAATACGATGTTCTTGAAACTTCATACGAATAGATAAAGAAATTTTAGTATTAGTTTTTTTGATTATGTTAAGTAATCTTTGAATGTCTACTTCATTATCAACAACAAAATTAGTAATTCCTTTTTCTATTAAAACGTTTAATTGTTTTTCAGATTCTGCCTGAGTGAAAAATGAGATTCGGGAAGTGTCTTTTATCATGTCAATTTCTTCTTCTGCATGAATTGAGATGTTGGCATCTGTAAGTTCTTGTAAAAGGTTGCCCACTTCATGATTGGTTTTGTAACTGTATGAAATTTTTATATCTAAGTTTTTCAAAGTATTGTATTGTTCTAATACTTTACTTTTGCTTAAAATAAATTTGGCATCATTCATCTAGAAAGCCCTCTCTGTTCAATTTTTCTAAAACACTAGCCATAAGTATTGGAAAGTTAATGGTAACATCACCAATGACTGTAGCAGCTTCTGCATCATCTTTAATCTTCCCCCAAGACTTTGCTTCATTTGTTGTAGCTCCAGCAAAAGAACCAGAATATGGATGAGAAGAGGTCATGTAAACTGCATAATCCATTCCACCACTTAATAACGCAGAGAAGATTGCATAATGTTTAGAAATGCTTCCGCCTAATGAAATCAAACCTTTTTTATCATCAAAACTTAAATCAGTACATGCACGTTTCATATCATTAAGTGTATCAACAATAAAATCAGAATGTTTTTGTTGAAACATGAATAAATGAAATCCAAAGGCAGAATCTGCAATACCCGGACAAAAAAATGGAATATCATGTTTTGCAGCTTGATATAAAATAGAATTTTTATCTTTTATTCTTAAACCAATTTCTTTTAGAAGATTTGCTGCAGAAATTCGTTTATGAGCTTTGTAAATATCTTCTAAAGTTGAAGCCATCCAATCTTCAAATTTCATATACGATTCATTTCTAATAACTAAATTTCCTACACGATTCTCTCCATTTTCATGAAGTTGATTATCATCTGCATTAAAAGACTGAATTTCAAAATTATCACCTAATGATTTCATAATGTCCTCTTCTATAGATCCCGAAGTAGTTACAAGAATATCTGCCATCTTTAGTTTGATAAGTTGGGCGAAAAAGCCACGAAGTCCTGACGTAACCATATTAGAAGTAAATGTTAGAAATATTTTTGCATTGCTCTTTTTCATCTTAAGAATAACATTGGCCGCTTCATGCAATTCAATAGCCTGATAGCCAAGACTACCAAAATTGTCGACAATTTGTTCGACACTCATATTAGGTTTCCAAAAAAAATCTTTAACAGTTTTCATAATTGATACCTCAAACACTGTGCTAATTAATAGAATTATCTTCCAGACTGACTAACAGTGTTAAATAACATATATGCTAGAGAAGGTAAAGCGTTTATAAAGGTTTTTCTAAAGTTAACTCATAATCTTTAAAACCATCTTTTCTATAAAATCTTGTAGCTGCCTCGTTTTGAGCGGATACAACTACCTCGACAAGATTAACTTTGTTTTCTGTACACCAATTGTTGAAGGCTTTGTTTAATTTTGACCCAATGCTCTGGTTTCTGAATTCTTTTAGAACAAAAAAGCTTTCAAGCTTAGCTTTTTTCATTGTTTTTCTCCAAGACTGGGCTTTTTGTATTGAACCCATAAGGTATCCTAATAGTTTATTGTTTTCTTCTGCAATAAATGCACATTGAGATTTTTTCGTAATGTAAGTTTTTAGATCTTTAATTCCTTCTTCACTGAATAGCCAGTTACAGTTTAGGGTGAGGTCGTAATCTTTAAATTCTTTTAGGAATAACTGGTGTTCTAGTTCTTGTAATGCGTTAAAGTCTTTTAATGTGGCTTGTCTAATAATCATTTAATGATTTCATCGATTTTATCTAATAAAAGTTT
>CAYRWJ010000027.1:3871-11671 GCA_964427985.1 uncultured Methanosarcinales archaeon | reverse complement strand
AGTCGTGCTTGTTGACGATATCGCCATACTTCCTCAGCTAAATTTTTACCATAATTAGAATTTCCATCACTGATTAAAAGAATATTGTCTCCTCCAAACATAGAATTAAGAAGCGCATTACCAATTGGACTTTTAAGATTTTCACCAATAACAACAGTATTCACCATATCTAATTCTTCTAAGCTAGCAATTAATGAAACAGAATCATCTTTGAATAATTCCATTGATTTAGACTTGTCAATTAAAACATTTACAGTAGAATCCCCTTTTTCAATTCTTGTAGTTGAAGAGTAAGGTGCAGTTAATGCAATTATTAAAATAGTTAAAATGATTAATCTAGAAACAAAAATAAGCCATCTTAGTTTCTTTTTTTTACTTCCTTTAACAAAAGAGTGATGGATTAAAATCATTAAAAAAATAAAGATTATTGGAATTAAACCAAATAATAAAATGTTTTCAAATTCCATTATAAGTCACCTCTCCATTTAATAAATATTAGTTCTATAATAACTAAAAAAAAAGCTATCCAAATAATTGTTTTTGAAATATCTTTTTGTTTTGATAAACCAACCGCCGTATTTCCTGCTAATAAAGAATCTTGATTAATATCCACCACCATGTTAAGATTGGATTCTTCAAAACTTAATAAATTAGACGCAACAGATTTATTATCAAAAGAATAAAACCCTATTTTATTCATAATAACTCTATTAGTTTTTAATTCACCAACTGGTGTTGAAACTTTTTGAAATGATGTTGGTATGATTTCTCCCGTTTGAAATTGTAATTTGTATTCTTCTTCTTCAGGAACAAGATAATCAATTAAATAACTCCAAAATAATGGAAAGTCAGGAGTGTTTTTAAAATCAGAATGTTGTTCTAAAACTCCAAAGGTAATAATCTTATCTTTAACACAAAGTAAAGTATTATTAGTTTCTGTAACAACCCATTTATCACATTCTTCGTCTGAAGTAGAAAAATATTTGTAAGCTTTACTAAATTCAACATCAGAAGTAACACTATTCTGAATAAGTTTTATTGGCTGAGAATTTTCTAAAGGGGCGAAAAGTGAAAGAAGAGATAATTTTTTATAATCAATCAAATGAGAATCAGGTTGTAAATGAATAATAATTCCCGCATCTTTATTTTTTTCAATATCATGAAATGTAGAAGGGAGAATTTTTGATTTGTCAATGTCTTTAATAATATATAATTTATAATCTCCTCCTGGAAGAACAGGTAAGTTTGTTGTAGTAATTTCTAATTTATTTAATGATTCTAAAGCAGTTTTCAAATAATCTTTTCCTTGATTATTAGTTATATATAAAGTGGGAATTCGTTTAACTTCAGGAATACTAACATAAACAAAATTATCAACTGGAAAGTCATCATTAACTTCTAATTCAAACGTGTTAGAACCTGCTTGGATATCAAAATAAATGGTTTCAACACCATTAGCACGCAATATTACTTCTTTAGATTCCGTTGAAGACTTTACATTAAATTTAACATTTTGAGAATTATAATTTTTAATTTTTAATCTAACTTGGTCTGTAACTTCTAAATCAACAATGCCTATATTGTTTACTGGTTCGTTAAATTCCTTAAAAACAACTCTAACATTTTTAGCATTTAATTGACGTTTAGCAATAAGTGGTTCGGGAATAGATGCAAAATCAGAAAGAACATAAACCGTTCCGCCCTGCATTAAACTAGATGCTTGTAATAATGCATCATCAATGTTTGAAAGAGTATCAGAAGGTTGAATATTATTTAAAATATTTGCTGCCTTCTCAGAACTTCCTTTTTCTAATAATGTAAGAGGAATCTGTTCAGCAAGAATTATGGAAATTTTATCTTTGTCTTTAATAAGATTTTTTGCTTCCTTAACCGAAGCATCAAATCTTGTTGTTGATTTATACTTTGCTTGCATACTTGCACTAGAATCCAAAATAATAGTTATGTGTTCTTCACTTCGTTCTTGAGAAATGTTTAACAAAGGTGTTGCAGTTGCAAAAGCCAAAAGCAATATTGCCAATAACTGAAGAAAAAATAAAGAATTAGCCATCAATCTTCTAAAAAAAGCAGACCTTTGTTTAATTGTATTTTCTTTAATAAAAAACATTAATGAAGAAAAAACCTTTTTTTTAGGTTTACGAGAGAATAAATAAAATATTATTAAAGGGATTATAAGTGCTAATGCACTAAGTGCGAGCGGATTTCTAAAAGGCATGATAACTTTTTGGAGAATGGGTTTATATACTTTTTGTTGCTAAGCTTTATAAATCAAACAAGATCATAAATTATATGGGCAGAAACGGGATTGTAGGAAGAAGAGTTAATGTTGCTGGAACGAATGTAGCAGTATTAATTTCTAGTGGTATGCAACGCCATTTAAGTGATGAAGTTGTTCCTCTGATGAGATTTAAGCAATATGGTAATTTAAGGGATATGATTGTAAGAGAATTAACAAACGCTTTAAGACATACACCTTTACAACCTGGGAAAAGTGAACCAAATCCCCAACTTCATTCATTAAGTTGTGGCAGTTATAGCGAAAGAACACCGGAGGGATGTGATGTATCAAATAGTGTAACAATTCCTTTAAATACAGCAGATTTTAATGGTAACCTGACTTTTTATGCAAACTTTTCAATACCACAATAATAAGTTAAACACTTCTACAAAACATTTAAATAAACTTAAGTTAATAATTTAGTATGAAATTTTTTAAACGAACCTGTTATGTTTGTAGTGGGTGTGGTTATAAAACTGTTCAACCAATTAAAAAATGTCCAACTTGTGGAACAATTCTTGAACACGCTTGTTGTAAATGTGGAAGTGCAAAAGGAAATTGTACTTGTAAAAAATGTTAATTAATAACATAATTTCAGAATGGAGTTTTGTGGAATGATATTAGATACAATAATTATTGGGGGCGGACCTGCAGCCATGGCTGCTGCAGTATATGCTGCAAGACAAAAAATAAAATTTATAATTTTAAGTAAAAACATTGGGGGACAGGTAGCATTAAGTAGTGATGTAGAAAATTATTTGGGAACTAAGTTCATGGTTGGGTCGGAACTTTCTAAAACTTTTAAAAACCATGTAGAATCAAATGGAGTAAAAATCAAATTAGATAAAGTTTTAAAAATAGAACGTAATGGTAAAACTTTTGTTGTAACAACTGAAACAAAAAGATATGAAACAAAAACTGTTTTAATTACTTCTGGAAAAAAACCAAGAAAGCTTAAAGTTGAAGGAGAAAAAAAATATGAAAAGAGAGGAGTAAGTTATTGTGCAATTTGTGACGGGCCTGTTTTTAACGGAATGAATGTTGCGGTTTTAGGAGGAGGAAATTCGGCATTAGATGCTGCATTATTGCTTGATAAATATGTTAAAAAAGTTTATGTTGTGAATTTAAATGACAAAATGGCAGGAGATAAAACATTAATTAATAAAGTTAAAAAAAGTAAAAAAATTCATATTTATGATAATTCAATTATTAAAGAAATAAAAGGAGATGGAAAAAAAGTAAGTTCTATATCTTTTGAACAAAATGCAAAAATGTTTGAAATAAAAGTTAGTGGTTTGTTTGTAGAAATAGGAAGTGTTCCTGCAACCAGCTTTGACAAATTAACTAAAAAAAATGATTGGGGCGAAATAATTATTCACACTAAACAAGGAATATCTAATCAGACCTCTGTGAATGGGTTGTTTGCAGCAGGAGATGTTACTAATGTTTCAGAAAAACAAGTATTAGTGGCAGCAGGAGAAGGAGTTAAAGCAATATTAGGAATATTTAAATACTTGAATGTTTTAAAATAATAATATGGTTTCACACGAAGAAAAAGTTACAGGAATGTTGGCACACTTATTAGGTATATTTACTTGGTTTATAGGACCTTTAATAATTCTTTTAGTTAGTGAAAAAAAACACGGGTTTGTATACAAAAATGCAGTACATGCAATAAATTTTCAAATAAGTGTAACTATTTATGCTATTGTTTGTTCAATTCTTGTGTTTGTTTTAATCGGGTTGTTGTTACTTCCAATACTTGCAATATTTACATTAATAGTGGAAATAATTGGTAGTGTAAGAGCATATGAAGGAGATGTTTACAAATATCCTTTAGAAATACCTTTTATTAAAGCATAACAACATTTTTATATTTCTTTTGTTTTTTTCTTTTATGCAATTAACAAATTTAGATTTTATTTTGATTTTAATATATTTTGCAGTTCTTATATTTATTGGATACTGGAGTTCTCGTAAACAAAATGATGAAGATTACTTAATTGCAGACCGAAAATTAGGAGCATGGCAAACAATGTTTACAATAAATGCAAGTAAAACCGGTGCAATATTAATGATTTTTACGTCTTTAGTTTACTTATTTGGTTTTGCAGCAATATGGTATTTTATAGGAATGGTTGTGGGAATGTTATTATTTTTGCCATTTGCTCTTCGTCTTAAAGAACACTCAAAAGGAAAATTTTATACCTTGGCAGATTATTTTAAAACTCATTATAGTAAAAAAGTTGCATTTATTGTATCATTAATAACCATATTCTTAATGTTTGGTTTCTTGGTAATTAATTTAATCGCAGGAGCAAAAATATTTGTATATTTTTCAGGATGGCCATTTTGGATGTGTGCTTTAGTAATGATGATTGTCGTTTTAATTTATATACTAATGGGTGGATTTAAAGCAGTAGTAAAAACAGACATATTACAATACGTCGCAATGTTATTCATATTAGTTCTTCTTGTTCTAATATTGTTTAAAGGTTCAGTAATTCCTCCAACAGAATGGAATCTGTTTAATATAGACAAACTTAGTTTAATTGGATTCTTCCTAGCAGGAATATTATTTCCCTTTGCAATGCCAGATTTGTGGCAAAGAGTATATTCTTCAAAAGATAAAAAAGCGTTAAAAAGAGGAATAATTGGGTCAACGATAGTATATGCAATATTTGCATTTATTTTATCATTAATATCATTAACAGTAAAAGTTAATTTTCCCGGAGTAGACCCAGATTTAGCATTAATATATGGGTTTGGAAATATGTTGCCAACAGGATTACTTGGCTTGGCTGTTGTGTTATTATTTGCAGCGATAATGAGCACTATAGATACCTCAATATTTACTGCATCTTCAGCAATAATACAAGATTTTTTTAAATGGGACAAACGAAAAACTGTTAAAAATATAAAAAAAACAATTTTTATTTTAGCAATTTTAGGAACTTTAACAACAATCATAATACAAGATTTAATAATTGGTACGTTTATATTTATCGCAGTATTAGTAATCCTATCTATAATTGTTTTTACAACTTGGATAAAAATACGAACAAAATCAACAACATTATTCTTTGGTTTGTTGTTTGGACTTTTAGCATTTTTTTACTTTATTATAACTGGATTAATAACAAAGAATTTACAACCAACAATTGCGGTGTATAGCATATTGGCAACAATAATAGGATTAGGGATTGGGGCAATAATTAGTTATTTCAAATATAAGAATTAAACAATTTGTTTATTCGCTGAACTAGGTGGGATTTCACCAAATTCACAATCTTTACAAGTAGGGTCAAGATTAACCCAATCACCTTGTCTATATCTATTCAATGCTTCAGGAAGAAGTACCTGAACATACACGTGTTGAGGAATAAAAACAAACTTGGTTTGAATGCCTACACTTCTTAATAATGAAGCAAGTAGAACCGCGTGGTCATCACAATCCCCCGCACCAACCTCTAAAGTGTATAAAGGTTCTTTTACAAATTCAAACTTAACAGGGTCATTAACATAATTAATATTATCCCTAACAAAAAAGTAAATAGCTTTAGCATTACATACTCTGTTATTATTACAAGAAATAGAAGAAATTTTATCTGCAACCTTTTTTATTTCGCCATCAACCTTAACATAATTATAAAAATCTTGAATATTGTTAATAGAAAAATTAGTTTGAGAACTTTCACCCTGAAAAACTTCGGTTATAGTTGGAATAGTTGAAGGGTGTGGGTCAAGTTTAACAAAAGTGTTAGGAAGAACTGTAGCAACAATTATAAGTGCTAAAAAGACAGCTAAAATCCATTTTATCGGACCTTTATACCATTTTTTCTCTTCAATTTCTTCTTCAATATGTTCCATATTAGTTTAGAAATAAATGATTTAATAAATGTTATTATTAAGAACTACTTAACTTTTTTAGATTCAGTTTTAAAAGATTCAACTTCTTTTTTAAGAGATTTAACCGCTTTTTTAACAGATGCTTTAGCATCAACAGCTTCAACTTTCATTCTTGGAATTCCCACAAGAGGGTGATCAATTCTATAAGTAGCTAATTTAACAGTTTTATCTTTAACTAATTCTTCTTTTAAAAGATTACAAAAACCATGAGAAACTCCTTCTATTTCAAAAGTAATTGAACTTTTCTTTTCTTCAATAAATCTAATTTCCATTTTTCTTTGTTATTCGAGTGCATTTAAAAATGTTACTCTTTTTATTCTTTAATTATTCCAAATCCTACTAAACGAAACCTATTTCCTACTTTACGAGAAATGGTTACTCTTGATTCTGCATTAGCACAAACTGGGATTTTAAGTTTACAAGAAGCAATTCCTTTTTTAAGACCAATAACTATTCCCACCGTAGCAGCAGAATTAATATTAAGCATTAATATTTCGTTAATAGCAACGGGTTTAACATCTTGTTCATCTTTAGTTCCAACAACTCTTTTAAGTAAATGTAATTCAATTTTTAGATCATTCCAAATTTTTGGAAGTTTACCTGGTGAACCAACAACAGTTCCTGCAAGACTATCAGACTTAACAATAGACGGATCTAAAGAGGTTAAAATAGCAACACTTCCTCCTGGAACAATTTCTTCAACAGAAGTAGTTCCAGACATCAAACCTAAAATTTTAGTTTTTAATTGTCTAGGTTTACCTTCTAATTCTTTAGCAGGTCGAATTTCAATTTCCTCACCTACCTTAAGTTTTCCTTGTTTTAAAGCACCACCTAAAACGCCACCCTTAATTTTATCTGGAAAAATACCTGGTTTATTAATATCAAAAGACCTTGCAACAAGCATTAACGGTTCTTTTTTTAAATCATGTTTTGGTTTTGGAATAATTTCTTGAATAGTTTTTAAAAGTAAATCAATATTTATTTTATGAAAAGCAGAAATAGGAATTATTGGAACATCTTTAAAGGTTGTACCTTTAATATACTCTTTTATTTGATTATAATTTTCTAAAGCTTTTTCTTTTGAAACTAAATCAATTTTATTTTGAATTATGATGACATTTTTTATTCCTACAATTTCTAAAGCAGCTAAGTGTTCTTTAGTTTGAGGTTGAGGACATTTTTCATTAGCAGCAATTAATACTAAAGCACCATCCATAATCATAGCACCAGACAACATTGTTGCCATAAGACTTTCATGCCCTGGTGCATCAACTAAACTAATATTTCTAATAAATTTAGATCCTGTTTCTTTAAAAGAATAAAATTTAGTTGCTTTCTTGTAAATGGAAATATTAGCATAACCTAAACGAATCGTAATCCCTCTTTTTAATTCTTCAGAATGAGTATCTGTCCATTTTCCAGATAAAGCTTGGGTTAAAGTAGTTTTACCATGATCAACATGACCAACAAGACCGATATTAACATCTGGTTGAATATCTTCCTCTTTAACTTCTTTTTTAACCATATGAATGGGGGTGAGTGAAGGATTTATAAATGTTACTTAAATTAAAGTTCTTTATAAAAAACAACATAGA
>CAYRWJ010000027.1:0-3861 GCA_964427985.1 uncultured Methanosarcinales archaeon | reverse complement strand
TTTAAATATTTGGTGTATTGTTATTGAGTATGCAAAAAATAGTATTAATAACGGGGGGCAATACCGGAATAGGAAAAGCAACAGCAGATGAATTTATGAAAAAAGGATATTCTGTGCTGATTACCTACTTAACTGGTAAAGTACAAAAAGGGGTAATTCCAATAAAAGCAGATTTAACAAAGAAAAAAGACATAGAAAAAATAGTTAATGTGATTAAAAAAAGTGGGTTGGATGTTCTAATAAATAATGCGGGTGTGATTAAACATAGTAAAATGAAAAAACTTGGGTGTGATAATTGGAAAGAAACCTTTGATGTAAACTTATTTGGAATGTATAACTTAACTAAAGCTTTAATTCCATTTATTAAAACTGGAAGAATAGTAAACATATCCTCAATTCGAGGAATAAGTGGAAGTAATCACGATATGGATTATTCTGCATCAAAAGCAGGAGTTATTAACCTAACACAATCATTAGCAAAAGAGTTAGCACCAAAGATTTGTGTTAATGCGGTAAGTCCGGGAATAACAAAAACTAAACTAGTTCGTAAATATAAAAAATCAGTAAAGAAAACTGTTAGTAAAACATTATTAAAAAGAATTGCAAAGCCTTTAGAAATAGCAAAAGTAATTGTTTTTTTAGGAAGTGAAGACGCATCATATATTACTGGACAAAACATTATTGTAGATGGTGGATATATAATAAATTAAATAAAAAAAAAATTATTCTTTTTTAACTTCTTCTGCAGGTTTGTCTTCTGCTTTTGCTTCGGGTTTAGCTTCTTCTTTAGCTTCTGCTGGTTTGTCTTCTGCTTTTGCTTCGGGTTTAGCTTCTGCTGGTTTGTCTTCTGCTTTTGCTTCGGGTTTAGCTTCTGCTGGTTTGTCTCCAGCTTCGGCTTCTTTAGCTTCAGCAAAAATATTTTCAGTTCCTGCTTTAGTAACATAAAGATTAAGTTGTGCAGTAGAAATAGAAACAGCATTACCTCTAACAGTTTTTCTTTTTCTCATACCCTTACGTTTAATATGAACACCTAAACTATTAGTAACAAGAATACTTTTTCTTTCAGAACCTTGAACGTCACGTCTCATTGGAAACCCAGCAGAATCAGAACCACCACGGATTTCAAATTCATAACCTTCAATACCAATTTTAGAACCTTCAAGTGTATCTCCTATTTTTAAACCCTGAAGAACTTTTTCATCATCAAACTCTATTTGTTTTGCTTTACCTTTTTTATCTGATATAACTAATTTCATTTCTTTGCCTCCGACACTGTATTTTTGGATAGTTCCTAACAGCTCAGTAAGTATAAGAATGAATAAATCATTTAAAAAGTTAACTGAAAATTTGATTTTTTTTTGAAATTATGAAAAGTTTTTTAAATCAATTGAGAATTGTTTTTTATATGCGGAGGTTGCAGAGTCTGGTCAAATGCGCAGGACTTAAGAATGCGACACTCAATGTTGAGTTGAGATATCCTGTCGCTTAGTGCGTCCGGGGGTTCGAATCCTCCCCTCCGCACCATTTTTTAACTTAGTTGTAGAACATACCCCAACAAAGGTTTTTATTAAGTCACATAATTCTTTAATAATGTATGAAAAAAGATATTGTCCAATAGATGGAGCATTAATGGATTATTGGCAGGGAGGGACAGAACAGGGGTTTGATTGGAGATATGTTTGCAATACTTGCAGATTTACCTGGGAAAAACAAAGTCGTCAAAGTTTTGAAGAATTTGCAAAAACATATTTGTCAGATTCACAACAAAGATTAAGCGAGTTGCCTGATGATGAAGAAATATTAACTAGAACTAAAGAATTTAAACAAGCGTTAAGAGAACAAACAGAAAAAGAAAGAAAAAGATTGACAACCTTGCTTGAAACACATGAACTGATGATTGCTGAACCTGTTTTTGTTGGCGATGGAATCTAATCAAAACCAAATAGTGCAGCACCCAAGGCACCAACTAATTCAGGATGTTTAGGAATGAAAAACTTAGCATTAAACTTTTTAGATAATTCTTTAGTAACTCCAATATTTCTAGCAACTCCTCCAGTCATCATAAACTCTTTTTCGGGATTAACTCTGGATGCTAACGCAACAATTCTAGAAGAAATAGCTTTACACAACCCTTGAATAATGTCTTCTTTATTCGCATTTTGAGCTATTAATGAAATTACTTCAGATTCAGCAAAAACACTACACATACTAGTAATTGTTAAATCTTTTTTAGATTTTAATGCAAGTTTACCAAAATCATCAATAGGAGTTTCCAATGTTTTTGCAGATACCTCTAAAAATCTTCCAGTTCCCGCAGCACATTTATCATTCATAGCAAAATTAATTACTTTTCCAGTTTCATCAATGCGAATTGCTTTACTATCCTGTCCACCAACATCAATAATAGTTCTAATCTTTTTATTAAGAAAATTAGCACCTTTAGCATGACAACTAATCTCAGTTACTTTTTTATTAGCAAAATCAATAGCATCTCGCCCGTAACCAGTTGCGGTAATAATGCCAATATTTTCTTTTGTTAAATTAGCTTTTTTGAGAACTTCTTTTAAAGCAAGATTAGCACTATCAATACTTTTAGAACCTGTTTTAACACTGATAAATGAAACTAATTTTTTATTTTTATTTAAAATTAAAGTATTAGTAGAGGTAGAACCTGAATCAATCCCTAATGAAAACTCTGTTTCTTTTGTTATCATTTTTTCTTTGCCTTTTAATGATTCCATAAACGCATTAAGTCTAGTTTTTAATTGTTCATTGCCTTTTTCAGTATAATCTGTTTCAATCTTTAAAATAGGTTTGTTAATATTTTTTAATTTCATATATTCAAAATTATAAAAATCACAAAACTTTACTGTATTATAAATAATTCCATCAATAAGTTCTTTACTTTTTTCTAGTACTTCATATCTTTTACTTACATCCGCCATTCGTAAACAAGGAAAGGTATTAAATAATTGTTGAACATACCAATCAAATAATTTTGTTTTAGGAACATTAGAAAAATTAGAATGGTCGCCGGTACAAGTAAAATTAAACATTACATTGCATTCTTTTTCAATAGTTTTAATTAAAGAGTCTTTAGCTCTCGCTCCCAATAAAGCGATATTAATTTTTCCTGGTTTTAATTTTACTTTTTCTTCTTTGCTTTTTAATACTCTTGATAATTCATTAATACTAAAACGCTTTTTAGAATATTTTTCATAAGCACTTATGAACTTTAATATTTCATCTTTAAACAAATCTAAAGAACATTGATTGTGTTTATTTGGAAGGTCAATTAAATGAACAAATCTTAATTTATTTTTTAAAACATCATATAGTCTTTTAATGCTATCACAACAATTAACTAAAACTAATTCTTTAACATTATTTTTTATACAATATTCTAAAACACCTTTAGCATAAAAACAAACATTAGTATGCATTAATGCATCCGCATTATCAAAAGAAGAAACCGAAGGATCAATGTTTATTGCGTTAGTTCTAAACGCTTCAATAATTTCAACAGGAGTGTATTTGCAAATATAATAAAGAGTCATTTATCCCCCTGCGCAGATAACATTTCTAAGAATGCTTCTATTCTAGTTTTTAATTGGTGTGTTTGAGTATTTCTTTTATCAACACCATCACCATCAATTGAAATAAATTTAATATTGTTTTTTCTAAAGAATCTCTTAATAAACTAATCCCACCTATAGATTGTTTACATCCCCAATGACAAAAATTAATTAATGCATCTGCACTCTAATGTTATTGTTTCTGTACTGCGGAAATCATTAGTATCCATAGTCCTTGTTTCTATTTTTCTTTCAATATCACAATTAACTATTTGTCTGTCTTCTG
>CAYRWJ010000026.1:2156-12268 GCA_964427985.1 uncultured Methanosarcinales archaeon | reverse complement strand
CTTTAGAAACATTAGAAACTTCAACATCTTCTTTCTTTTTCTCTTTTTCATCTTTAATTTCTTCATTAGTCTTAGAATCTTTAATTTTTCTAACTTCTTCTTTTATTTCTTCCATTTCCTTTTTTAAAATTCTTTCAGGATGGGACTCATTCTTAAAAGAAGATTGATTATTAAAACCAATAGCAGATTCTTCACTAACTCTAACCAAATAAGATGGAGACGAAATTGTTTTACCATCAATCATAACATGTTGATGAATAATCATTTGCCTAGCTTGTTTAATAGTTCTAGCCAATTTTTTAGTTACAAGAATAGTTTGTAATCTTCTATCCATAAAATCTTTAATTTCCAAACTTAAAACCTTATCAAAAGTAGCACTATCAGAAACAAAACCATAAGATTTAAGCTTATCCATTAATTGTTTAGTTTCTTTTTCAGACTGTTCAGTTGTAGAAGCAGACAAAGTTTTTGTTTGACTCTTAATTTTTGAAAGTAAAGAAGACATTTTCCAAAGCTCTTTCTTATTCTTAAGACCATATTCTCTAGTTAAGATAATTTCTGCTTCAATCCGTTCCTTTTGCCAAGGATGAGAAGGTCCAGAATACGTTTTTCTTTGTTTTCGAGGGTGTCCCATTTTTATTTCTTACGTTTAACCCCCATAGCTTTTCCTTTATTACGTCTAAAATTAGATTTAGTTCTTTGACCTCTAACAGGAAGACCCCATTGATGTCTCAAACCAGTGTAAGATTTAATCTTCTTCATAAGTTTAATATCATTCTCTTTGATAAACTTAATATCACTTAAAGAAATATGTTTATCTTCTCCAGTTTCTGGATCTCTTCTTCTATTAAGAAGCCAGAGAGGAAAGTTAAATTTTAAAGGATTTTCAATAACTTGTTCAATTCTAGTAATAGTTGCTTCATCAACATCAGAAGCTTTTATAGATTTGTCTAAATTAAGAACTTTACAGATTGCATTAGCAAACATGAAACTAACTCCTTTAATTTTGGTAAGACCAATAAAAATAGATTTATCTGCTTTTAAGTCAGCATTAGCTACCCTAATCAAATTCTGCATTTGTGTATTTGGTTTTTCTTGACTCATTTTAGTGAAAGACTGTAAGAATATTACAGTCCTATAAACGCTATTCGTTTGGATAACTCGGACTTATAATAATAGAAAATTATAAACAACTTATAAAGGTTATTGTTTATTTGGGGTGTAAATTAATCCATAAACATAAGGAATTAAAAAACCAACAACATAAAATAAAGAAACTTCTAAAGGATTTTGCCTAATTGATAAATTAAACAAAGCAGAAGTATACGCTGCAGCCTTAACTATAATAAATAAAGAAGCAATAGCAACAACAGGAATAAGCAAACCAGCAATAACATAATGTTTTTTATTAAGATGCTCCAAATGAATTATAAGATTATTAAACATTGCACCAAAAGCAAGACCTAAAACAAATAACAAAACAAAAACCACCCATCCTTCTAAAACCATAAATAATGGGATAAGCCAAACAGAGATTAACAATGTTAAAAAAATCATTGCAAAAATAATAAACCAATAAAGCATAATCTGCATTTTTTTAGAAGAATTTTCGTTATATTTAAGTAATTTTTCAGTGTTTTTTAATTCCTTAACAGACCACCCTTTTTTTTTAAGTTCTCCTCTATTAATCTTCATCTTCTCCTTTTATAAGTTTTTCAATATAAGCAACATAATCTTTAATTGTATGATAATACTCAGTTAATAAATCAATACCTAGATGATAATCTTCACCTTCAACTTTAACAATAAGAGTTACGTGTCTACGAAACTGTTCACACTCCCCATAATCTGCACGAAAAATTTTTCTTAATAAAATTAAAAGTGTTAACGCAGCCATAATTTGTTCATCTTCTTTATAATGTTCCTTAACAATATTAACCTTTTCAATTAATGGTTCAGGCACCTCATCAATTTTTCCTTCTTCTTCTAACTCTGCAGAAAGGACATCAACCACCAATGAAAGTGTAATAATAAAACGCTCAACAAGATTCTTAAGAACATCAACTGTCCTGGTATATTTTAAACTAACATAACAGGAATGTTCAGCTCGCTTTAACGAGTTTTTCATATCATCCAATAATTCTTCTGTAATTTCGTTCATTCTTCTTTAATATGGTATTAGCACCTTCTATAAATAATTTTGCTTTTTTAAAAAAATCAAAAACCAGTTCTGAAGTAATAGTTTCACAATCATACGAACTCGAACACATAACAATCGCATTATCCCGCACAAACTCAACAGGACATTTATCGTGCGTAACTAAAATTTTATGAAGTGCTTTTATTAATACTATGCAATCATCACCCAAAGCATACTTGGTTAATGTTGGTTTAAAAGCATTGATTTTTCCCTCAAAAGTATCTGGAAATGGAGGAATGAACTTAAATAAAAGTTCAAAATAAAGTAAAGACGAAAGAGACGCCATTGTTGCAACAAACAAATTCTCCACAACACCCAACAACATTTTAGGTTCATTAACTACACGAAAAGTAAAGTTAAGAAACCTATCCGCAGTAAGAAAATGTTTATTAGCATTCTCTCTAAAAACTTCATATCTTTCCATAATCACAAAAAAAGGTTTAACGGTATAAAAAAATTACTCTTCTCCAGAAGATAGATACATCATTTCACCCAGTTTCATTCTGAATTCGCTGAAGTGATTTTAAGAATTGCCTCAGCAAGGTCATTAGTTTCATCTAAAGCAGACTTTGCCTGTTCCTCTGAACAATTAGCTTGGTCCATTACAGTTTTAATATCATCCTCATTAAATTCTGGTTCAGTTGTTTTCTCAACAATACGTTCTTCTCCCGTTATTTGATAAGTTTGTTGACCCATAGCATTTACTTTAGCAACATTAGGATTAGATATGATTATATCATGTTCTGCGGTCTTTATAATAACTTCAGTAGCAGGAATATCTACCTGTTGAATGCCCATTTTTTTCATCATGGCCTGCATTTTTCTAGGATTCATACCGGGCATCATTTTAAGAGAACACGTGCAATAAAATCATTAATATTATGATTAATATTGTTAAAACCACGATGTGGCCTGGCTTAAACTCTATCTTAGATTTATACTCATCAAAGTACCTTACTAATCCACCCATACCAGAAGGCATAGATATTTTATTGTCCGCCATGATTTAAGTTAGTAATAGGAGTTATTTAAAGGTTATGGAAAAGAAAAGTTTATATACTTAAAATAAATAAATAAATAAATGGTTAGTGCAAATTCATATTTTAAGGCATTTATAAAGTCTATGAAGAAGAGAATTCAGTTGACGCAAAGTCTTGCAGCTAAAAAACGAAAGTATGATGACCAAATTATTTCTACTCCTTCAAAAGCAATAGAATACAAAGCGGCAGTTCTTGAAATTGTGGGAAAAACAAACATATTCAGCAAAGGCGATTCTGATACATTATCAAGAATCGTTTGGAAATTAAACAAAAGTGCCGAATTTTTTAAAAAGAATCAAAGAAAAATTAAACACATTAAAGGCATTTCAAAAAAAGCGCAAAGCGTTCTTGATGAATTAGTTGTATTATCAATTCGAGACTATCTCCCTGCAATTGAAAAATTAAAAGAAATTATAGAAAAAGAAGGACGAGCTTTAGCCAAAAATGATTTTACAACATATATTGAAGAAGTAAAAAAAGAGAGGGATTTAGCTCAAGAATTTAAAGGAAGAGAAAAAGCCAAAAAAATACTTAAAGAAATGCAGGATCACTTATCAAATGTTGAAATGGGAGGATTGTTTGCAGGAATGGTATTTACTAGTTTAACAGTAATCGGGATTATGGCAGCTATGACCCCCCTTAGAGCCAACCCACTTGACATGAGTTATTATCTCATTATGACCGGGTTTATTTCAGGTTTATCTGCAGGCTTTTTAGGATCAGATATAGTTAGAGAAGAAAAAAAACTTATTGGTTTATTAAAAGATTTAAACAAATTATAATTCTAAAAAAAGGTAAAAATAGCGTAAGGTGACCACAAAAAACAAAGATAAATAAGTTTGTGTTCACACCAAAAAGATAAAGAAAAAACGGTAAGAAGGTTATAAGCCGCCTTTTGTCATGCTCTGCTTAAACAGACAGCATGTTTTGACATTATACTAAGCGCCAACGTTCATTTTGTAAACGTTTCCGGCTTGCACCGGTTAGGACTGCTATGCTATAAAGCACACTGGATGTGATATCACCCAACGTTTCATCCTCATTCAAGGAACGTCTCCATCTCTGGTTCATTCTTAACTTGAAAAGGTATCGTTTCTGCTCAGTTGCCCTCCCATCTCTGGGGATGTCTTTCGACATTAACAACTCAACGGTGGGCGGACTTTCCTCACTCTTGCGAGCGTAAGTCAAACACCTTCTTACCAACAAAAAGAAGTGAAAATTGATTTATAAATGTTTTTAAAATATGTACTTAGAATTGAAATTATTCAAAAGAGTCTTCAGCTCTTTCAAAACCAGCAAGTAACTGTCTAACAAATTCAGCTCGAACAAATGGTTTTCTCACAAAAACATATCCTTCAACAAAACCATAAGAACCTGAAACAACTTGAGGATGTTCAGTTCCTATAACAACCAAAGAAACATGTCTTTCCAATAAACCTTCATGAAATGGACGTAAAGGATCGGTTATTTTTAACTTTCTAAAACAATCATTCACGTTTCCATTCACGATTTCCAATATTGCACGTTCTGAAGGTCTTAAAAATCTCCTAAAATATTGGGTAAAACTAAGACCATCTAAATCAAGAAGAACACCAGAAGAGGACTCAGGTGTAGAACTGATTGCATCAACTGTTTCCAATTCGGGATCAAAAACACAGTCAAATCCATTTTGCTCAAGCCAACACTCCTTCCGACTCGAGTCATAACCATACCTTGTTCCCATAACATAAAGTGTTCTCATAAAAATCCATAATTTAAATACGTTTAAAAATATTTATAGTTTAAAACTAAATAATAAAACAAGAATTATTAAAAAAAACTGTTCTATTGATTCAACCAATTTAGCTCTTTTATAAGGTCTTGGAATATGAATTGCTTCCCCTTTTAGAGGAGCATATCTTGCCAGATAGTCTTGAGGAGAATCATCTGAAACAACAACCACAGGATTAGAATCAGAATAATCAGAAACAAACGCAGAACGAGAAGCAACAGAATCAACCTGGTTTCTTCTTCTTAGAAAAGCAGAATAAACTGAATTTTTAGGAAGAAAATCAAGGTCAAAAAGAAAAACACAATCTTCCTCCTTAGCAACTTCTAAATCTTGTTGATTCAATACAGGAATTAAATTAGCAATTTGGTTTACATTCAACATTCTTCCCAGCCAAGTACCATGTACCGAATCACCCGGATCCTCCATGAATTCTCCCAAAATGTCAATTATACTATAAACAACATTAGACATAAAAAAAGAGAAGATAAAGTTATTTAAAAAGATTACTTAAGAACACATAATTTTTTATATCATATCAGGTTAGTATCAACATGCCCGAACTGACGCCTACAGAAATTTATAGAATAAATGGAAGAAACATTCATCACCCAGCTACAAACCGGCCACCTTATTCTTTATGCGTTTTTATCAGATCAGAAGTTCACCAAGGAGATTTTTTAAAAGATAAACAAACACACACCTTCCTTAGACTTCAAGGATGCTCTCCATGGAACCCTTTACAAAGAGTAGTAGTTGCCAAAGATAAAATTGAGTTAGGTCAAAAAACTCAAATAGAAACAAGAAATGGAGAATTTTATTCTTCATCAACCGACAGAAGGGTTTGGCAAACAGACGTTACCGCGCCTGAAGGAATTATATGCTGGAACATTATCCCAATCATCCACACTCCCGCAGTTAGAGGATTTTTACAAACTGCGTTTGAAATTCTTACACCTTTAAAAGACAGTTCTAGATACTTTAAAAGTTTAGTGACATCATTAAGTATTGAAGGTTGTAATAGTGATTAATGTTTCAGAAAAACAATTTTTAATTCAGATTTACCAACACTAACAACTTTAGTTGATTCTATTTTTAAATTATTATCTTCATAATTGAAATCAGGTTGGGTTAATAAAACAGTTTTCTTTGAGATAAAAGAAGCTTGATGATAAAACTCTTTTAATAATTTAGTTGGAAGTTTAGGAGGGATAAAAGTTACAATTAAATCTATTTCCTTTTCTTTAAACTTAGTATCCAACCAATCAATATCCAATTTACTAATATTAAAATTATTTATATTTGCAATCTTGGAATTCTTTTTTATTGCAGAAATATCTCTTAAATCATTAGAAACCGCAAAAATCAATGATTTCTTTTGTTTTATTTGCTTATCATCTAACTTTTCAAAAAATTCTTCAAAATCAAAATCTTCAAACTTTTTAAAATTGATAAAATTAAACAAATCTTTATCAAAATGTCTAACAGATTGATGTTTAATATAGTGTGCTGCTTCTAAAATAACAGTTCCATCTTTAGCAAAAGGATCAAGTAAAGAAAGATCTGATTTGAAACCTGCCTCTTTTAATAAAATAAACGCAGTAGTACCTTTCAAAGATTGTCTATGTGTAAAAATACGAAAAGAACGTTTACTTAACTCATCAGTAAAATCAATACCTAACTTACTTTTATGCACGTACAAAGGCAAATCAGGTTCTTTAATATTTACTTTAAATTTATCACTTATCTTATTTCCATATTCGATCTCGGTTTCTTTATCAACCGCCCTAACACAAAAAGTATCCCCTTTTTCTAACCAGTCTTCAGGTTTGTCTAAAACAATTATTCTTAATGCAGATTGAGAAAGATAAGATAATGTAAAAATTATTTCATAATCATCAAATGTAAACTCAACAGCTTCCTTAATTACTTTACCAACTATGGTTGTTAACTCTTTAAGTTCATCTTTAGCAACTTGTTCTCCACCCGCTTGAGTTATTAATAATGCTTTCATAACCATAATTAATTAGAATGTGTTTAAAAGGGTTTTGATCAAAAAAAACTCTTGATTAAAACAGGCTCAATCCACCTAACCGCCACATATGTACCAACCCCATACTCCCATACTGCTAACCCCCCTAAAAAAATCGTTGAAGCAACAGCTAAACTTGCTTTTTTACAAAAACTATCAAAATACTTGTTCTCGCGTCTTAAACTAAAGTTTCCCGGAACTGATCTGTAACGAATATTTGAAGTCAACATCTCTTTTTCTTCATTACCCAAATCACTTTCTTGAATTAAATTTCCTAAAAAATTACGACCATAAATTCTTTTATTTTGCCAATGAGCAATACCCCAACGTCCACCTTCTAACTCACAGGAAACTACGCCATCTTCAAAAAAACGCACATGTGCTTCATCAGATCCCTCTCGTTTTATTGATTTCACTAATCCCGCATTTTGACCGGGCAGAACTAATTGAAAAATTTCTTTTTTCCAACCAGTTGACCTCATAAATTTATACAAGTCATCTTGATGACCTTTCCTTTGATGTTCGTTAAAGCGACCAAAATAAACAGAAGGCATTTCTAGAGCAAAAGGAAAGCTAGTAGAAGCCATTAACACATAAGCTGCCTGATCCCTTACATTTCTTAACATCCCCATAAAAAATAATTAAAAACCAGTAGTTTAAAATAGTTGTCCTTCTCAACCAAAACTATGACTCACATAACTGTAAACGGATTAAAAATACATTATCAAAAACACGGAAAAGGATATCCCTTAGTATTAATTCCAGGAATATATTGTGATTCAAGAACTTATAAAAAAATAATCCCCCTTCTGGCTGAAAAATATACTGTTTTCATACCAGACATGCCCTGCCATGGAAAATCAGATAAATACAAAAAAGTAATGAGTCTAAAAGATTTTAGTTCTGAATTAAATAAAATGATTAATTGTTGGAAAATAAAAAAACCAATTTTAATGGCCCATTCAGCAGGCTGCGCATTAGCAATTCAATATGCATTAGATCATCCTGTAAAAGAATTAGTAATCGCTGCACCAGCAGGATTAATAAAAATGAAATCAATAATGCAAATCTTATTTGAATTATCGATTAAAAAAATGATATTTGCATTAATAAAAGGAAAAAGTAATACGTTTTGGGTATTAAAAATTGGAATTGAAAACTTTTTAAAAAATTTATTTAATAAATGGTTCTGGAAAACATTAGCAAAAAATTATGATATTGATTTTTCAAAAGAAATAAAAAGAATAAAAACACCAATAACAATTATAGCTGCAGACAAAGATGAACTATTTAAATTTAAAATTATTAAAAAAATAGCAAAAAATATTAATGCAAAACTAATCAAAGTAAATGGACCACATGATTGGCCAATAACAAAACCAAGAGAGATAAAAAAATGGATGAAGTAAGATTTGAAAGAGCATTGTTTTTTAGTTGGTATTGTAGCAAAGCAGACTGTACATTTTGTTACATGTCCACACAAAAAGATAAAATCGACCCCAAAAAAGGAAGAAGAAGTTTTGCATCAATAATCGCAGAAACAATTATTGCAAAAAAAATGGGATGGAAAATAGAATTTATTTCAGGAGGGTATAAAGCATATACAAAAAAAGAACTTGTTTTCTTAGTTAAGATAGTTCATAAAATAATGAATGAAAAACCTTGGTTAAATTTAGGAACATTAACAAAAAAAGAATTAGAATTATTCAAACCAGACATAGAAGGATATTGTGGATCTGTTGAAAGTGTTAATTGGAAATTACGAAAAGAAGTTTGTCCAAGTAAAAAAATGGTACCAATTCTAAGAACATATAAAAGTTGTGAAGCATTAAACTTGAAAAAAGCAATGACCATAATAATTGGATTGGGAGAAACAATTAAAGATTTTGAAAATCTAAAAATATTTATTAAAAAAAATAAAATTTCAAGAATCACATTTTATGCATTAAATCCTCACCCCGGAACTGGTTTTACTAAAAGTCCAGATAAAAAATATTATGCTGACTGGATACTTAAAACTCGTAATGCATTTCCCAAATTGGATATAATTGCAGGTGCTTGGAGTGATAAAACAGAATATTATTATGACATCATAAAAGCAGGAGCAAATTCAATAACAAAACTTCCCGCAATAAGAAAATTTGGAAGTAAAGAACTCAAAGATGTTGAACTACAAGTAAAAAAAGCAGGGAAAACATTTAAGGGAACTCTAACTAAACTACCAAATGTTGATTGGGAAAAAGAAATAGAAAAAATAGATATAACTTCTGAATTAAAAATAGAAGTAAAAATAAAATTAAACAAATATTTGAAACGAATTAAAAAATGTTAAATAAAAAAATGAAATTCAAAGACTGGCATGGAAAAGAGCACGAACTTCCCGAAGGAAGAACTTCCAAATGGAGACCTTCTGCATCTGCACTAATAATAAAAGATGAAAAAGTTTTAATGGTTAAATCAAAACAACATAAAAAATGGGAACTACCTGGCGGGGGCGTAGAACTTGGTGAAATGGTTGGTGAAGGACTAAAAAGAGAAGTATTTGAAGAAACAGGATATGAAATAGAAATAAAAAATAATAAAATAATTCATTTTGAAAATACACTATTTTATGCGCCAGATGTAGATGAATACTTTGAAACAATAATTATGTTCTTTGAAGCAGAACTAAAAAATGAAGAACAAAAAAAAGATCACATTGATTTTGATCACGAAATTCAAGAAATAAAATGGATTTCAATTAATGAATTAGAAAATTATGAAATAAAAGATATGAGTAAAAAAGCTATTTCCCAAATAATCGTTTCAAAAAAGGATTCTTCTTAATTTTTTTACCAGACTGAATTTGCTTCATTGCTTCTTGAACATCATCTTCTACTTCAGAAGGTTTAGATTCTGCAACTTCTTCAACCACAGGTTTAGTTTCATCTTGCAAATTCTTAATGGTTTGTTCTTCATCAGACGTTTCAGTTAATTCTTCTTTTTTATCATCTTTTGATTCTTCAACAACAGGCTCATCAACAACAGGCTCATCAACAACAGGCTCATCAACAACAGGCTCATCAACAACAG
>CAYRWJ010000026.1:0-2056 GCA_964427985.1 uncultured Methanosarcinales archaeon | reverse complement strand
GCTCATCAAATTCTTCTTTTTTATCATCTTTTGATTCATCGACAACTACTTTTTCTTCATCATCATCACCAACGTCAGTTTTAGTTTCTTCAACCAAATCACCACTATCTGATTCAATAGATTTATTTATAATTTCATTATCAGAAGAAGGATCAATATCAATAATAGTATCTTCAACATCAGTTTTAGCACATTTAGCAACAGCCACCACGGAATCACTTTCTTTTAATTTCATAACACGAACACCTTGAGTATTTCTACCAATAACTGAAATTGCCGAAGCAGTAGTTCTAATTGCAACACCATTCTTAGAGATGATTAACAAGTCTTCATCCTCTTCAATAGTTTTAATCGAAACAACAAAACCATTCTTATCAGTACATTTAATATTAATAACTCCTGCGCCACCCCTATTGATTAAACGATAATCAGATATTTTAGTTTGTTTACCATACCCTTTATTTGTAATAGTTAAAAGAGTTTTATTATCATTAGCAACAATCATGCCAACAACCTCATCATTTTCTTTAACTCTTATACCTCTTACACCAGTTGCGGTACGACCCATAATTCTAATATCAGTTTCTTTAAATTTAACTGCTCTTCCTTTTTTAGTAGCAAGAATAATCTGTTTAGAATCATCAGTCATTTTAACAGTAATTAATTTATCTTCTTCTTTCAAACCCAAAGCAATAATTCCTCCTCTACGAGGTTTAGAAAAATGATCTAAACTAGTTCTTTTAACAACACCTTTTTTAGTAGCAAAAAATAAAAATTTTCCTTTCTCAAAGTTTCTAACAGGAATAACAGTCATTACTTTTTCATCCTGATCTTTTCCTATTAAATTAATAATTGGAAGACCTTTAGCAATTCGAGATGCTTCAGGAATTTTGTAAACTTTTTTCCAATAAACTTTTCCTTTATCTGTAAAAATTAGCAAATGTGCGTGAGTAGAAGCCACAAATAATTCTTCAACAAAATCTTCTTCTTTAGTTGTTGCTGCCTTAACTCCCTGACCACCCCTTCTTTGAGTTCTGTAAGTTGCAACAGGTAAACGTTTAATATAACCCTCATTAGTCAAAGTAATAACCATGTTTTCTTCTTTAATCAAATCTTCATCTTCAACATCATCATCTTCAGTTTCATCAATTTCAGTTTTTCTTTCATCACCATATTTTTCTACAATTTCGTTTAATTCAGTTTTTATTATCTCACAGATTTTTTGCTCATCAGCCAAAATTTCTTCCAACCCTTTAATCTTAGTTTCCAATGCTTCTAATTCCACACGGATTTTTTGTTGTTCTAAAGAAGAAAGTTTTTGTAACTTCATCTCAAGAATTGCTTTAGCTTGTTTATCAGAAAGAGAATAATCTGTTTGCAACATTTCAGATGCTTCCTTAACTGTTTTAGATTTTTTAATCTTTTGAATAACTGCATCAATGTCATCTAATGCAATAGTTAATCCCTTAAGAATATGTTCACGTTCTTGCGCAATTCTTAACTCATATTGAGTTCGTCTAGTAACCACGTTTTTTCGATGATTAATAAAATGTTTAAGCATACTTCGCAAATTAAGAACTTTAGGTTCATTATTAACAATAGATAACATAATAATTCCAAAAGTATCTTGCAATCTTGTATGTTTTAATAATTGATTAAGAACTACTGGTTCATTAGCATTTTGTTTTAATTCAATAACGATTCGCATTCCTTCCCTATCCGACTCATCACGTAAATCAGAAACTCCTAAAACTCTTTTTTCTTTAACAGCATTAGCAATTTGAATAAGAAGTTGAGATTTATTAACCATATAAGGAATTTCATTAACGATAATTCGTCTTCTATTATTTTTTTCCTCAATAACAGTTTTAGCTTTAATTCTAACTTTACCACGACCTTTAGCTAAAGCACTCCTAATCCCTGAAGTACCAACAATAGTTCCACCAGTAGGAAAATCAGGACCTTTAACCAAGTCAATTAATTCCTCAAAATCACAATCAGGTTCATCAATAAGTTTAATAGTTCCTTTACAAATTTCTGTAATGTTATGAGGAGG
>CAYRWJ010000025.1:0-12410 GCA_964427985.1 uncultured Methanosarcinales archaeon | reverse complement strand
CATAGGGCCTTATTTTTCAAATAAAATAGCAGGAGAGTTTGAAGAATTACCTTATCCAAAAAACTTTCATAAATCTTGTAGTCAACTTGAAAAAGAAGGAATAAAATTACATTTTGGAAAATGGCTTATAAAAGGAGAACCAAAAACGATTTTAGTCGATTTTGAAGCTTTTCGTAAAAAAGGAAATGAAATAAAAAGAGAGTTGTGGGAAAAGTTTGGAATTGATTCTATACGTGCCGGTTCAGATTATGATGATCCTCTAATTTGGGGATATGCAGTAGGAAAAGTAATACAAAAAATAACCGAAATATTTTCAGACAAAAAAATAGTTGCGCAATTTCATGAATGGTTAGCAGGGTCTGCGTTATTATACTTAAAATCAAATAAAGTAAAAGTAGCAACAGTATTTACAACACATGCAACAATACTTGGAAGAACTTTAGCATCAAGTAATGTAGAATTATATAAATATATTAAAAAGTTTAATCCTGTAAAAGAAGCATATAATTACGGAATAGAACCTAAATTTTTATTAGAAAAACAAACAGCATTAAAATCAGATGTTTTTACAACAGTATCAGAAATAACTGGAATTGAAGCAGAATATTTGTTGGGAAGAAAACCGGATGTGTTATTACCAAATGGATTAGATATGGAAAAGTTTCCAACATTTGACGAAGCATCAATACAACATAGACTTATGCGAAATAAAATAAAAGAATTTTTATCTTATTATTTCTTTCCATATTATCAGTTTGATTTAGATAATACTTTGATCTATTTCTTGGCTGGAAGATATGAATTTAAAGACAAAGGATTAGATGTTTTTATTTCAGCATTATCAAATTTAAATACTTTAATGAAAAAGAATAAAAGTAAAAAAACAATAGTTGCATTTATTTGGGTGCCAGCAGATGCAGATTCAATAAGTCAATCAATATTAGTAAACAAAACAAACTTTGATGATTTAAAAGATAGTTTAACAGACGAAATGAGTGAAATTAAAGAAAGAATTATGTTTAATATGATTGCGGGAAAACAAATACAAACAAATACAATTTTTGATTCAGTTTTTATGACATCAATAAAAAAGAAACTAATGAGACTTAAAACAAAAGGAAAACCAAGCATGTCAACACACACACTAAAAAATGAAAATGACATAATTCTTAATTCATTGGCTCAAGCAGGATTAGATAATTCTGCATCAAATCCTGTAAAGGTAGTATTTTATCCAATATATTTGACTGGTGCTGATGGCTTGCTTGACTTGTCTTATTATGAATGTATGCAAGGTTCGCATTTGGGTGTTTTTCCATCGTTTTATGAACCCTGGGGATATACACCTTTAGAAGCAGCAGCATTAGGAACAAGTTCTGTAACAACAGATTTAGCAGGATTTGGAAGATACATATTGAAAACTAAATTAAATTCCAAAACACCTGGAGTGTTTGTACTAAAAAGAGAAAACAAAAGTGATGAAGAAATAAGTAATTCTTTAACCAAATTTATGTTTGATTTTACAAAGTTTACAAGACATGACCGAGTTCAAAATAAAATGAATGCAAAAGCAATTGCGGCAAAAGCAGATTGGAAATTTTTGATTAAAGAATATGTAAAAGCACATAATTTAGCATTGAGGAAAGTGAAATGGAACTAAGAAGGGATTATTTTTTAGATAGATGGGTGATAATCAATCCAAAAAGAGGATTGCGACCACACCAGTTTACACATAAAAAAAATCCTGCAAGTGTTAAAATAGATTATTTTGCTCCAGGAAATGAAAACGTAACCCCTATGGAAATAGGGCGAGTTGGAACAGCTAAAAAATGGGAAATAATGTGGTTTATGAACAAATTTCCTGCAGTACAAACTGATGGCGATTATACAATCCATAGACACAATAAGTTTTATACCTTTTCAGCATCATATGGTTGGCACGAAGTAATTGTAGAAACTCCTTCTAAAACAAAACAAATGCATAATTTTACAAAAAAACAAATAATGAAATTATTAAGAGTGTATCAAGAAAGAATAAAATCAATTAGAGAAAAAGAAGGAATAAAATATGTTTCATTGTTTAAAAACCACGGACCTGATGCAGGAACATCAATAAATCATTCTCATTCACAAATAATAGGATATAATTTAGTTCCAGAAATAATTAAACAAAAATTGAAAAAATCAAAAAAGCATGGAAAATGTTTGTATTGTGAAGTAATTGAGTCAGAAAAAAATTCAGATAGAAAATGTTTTGAAAACAAAATGTTTATTGCATTTGCACCATACGCTTCAAGATTTAATTATGAAATTTGGTTATTACCAAAAAAGCACATAACTGATTTTAGTAAATTAACTCCTTGGGAATTAGACCAATTCGCGGATATATTTATGAAAATTCTTGGAAAACTTAAAAAAATAGGATGTAGTTTTAATTTTTATTTTCAAAATTATGGAAAAATGCATTTTCAGGTAGAATTTTGTCCAAGAATAGCAAATTGGGCAGGATTTGAATTTTCAACAGAAACAATAATTAATTCAATTGCACCAGAAGAAGCAGCAAAGTTTTATCGTCAATAGTCTTGGGGGATTTATGAAAGTAACTTATAAAATAGGACAGAATATAATTTCTAAAGAAGGAAATGGAAACTTGCTCTTAACTAATTTAAAAGGGGATTTTCTTAATTTGGGTAAATGTAATTCTAAATTTCAAGGATGGTTTGTAAAAGATAATGAAGTATTCAAAATATTAGAAGAGATTAAGTTAGAAGGGGAAGTAAAAGAATTAATTAATGAAGTATTCCAAATAAAAAGAAAAAGAAAAATAACTGAAACTTATATGTTACCTAAAAACTTTAATTCTTTAGTATATGAACTAAGTAAAGAAAGCGAAGTCGAGTTTGTGTTTGACATAAGAAAAGCATATGACCTTTCAGAAACTGAAAGAAAATATGAAATTAGTGAATTTGGAGAAAAAATTATTGTTTATTATCCCAAAGAAGAAATATATGTTGTGATAGGACAACGTAAAAAGTCAAAATTTGAAAAAATCGATAAGTGGATAAGTTATGATTATTTAGAAGATGAAAAAAGAAATTCACCTCCTTTTACTAGATATAATTATTCTGCTTTAAAACTTAAATGTAAAACCGTTGTTTTAACTGCAGGACATAACCGAGTAAAAGTTTTAGAAGAAAATGATTTAGTTTTAAAAGAATTAAACAAAATCAAAAAAGCTGAAAAGAATTCAGTAAAAACAGTTTCAAAAGCTAAAAAAAATATGGTTGTTAATTTAACTGCAAATTCTTTACTTGGTTTGATAGTTGATGAAGGAATTTATGCGGGATTGCCGTGGTTTTTTCAAAAATGGACAAGAGATGAAATGGTTTCTCTTAAATCATTAACTTTGATTGGTGAAGAACAACTTACTAAAAAGATTTTAATGGAAAGAGTAAAACAAATTAATAGTAAGGGAAGATTGCCGAACAGAGTTGGATTAGATGGGTTGGATTCTGCAGATTCAATAGGATGGATGTTTTTACGATTTAATGATGTATTAAAATTACTTAATAAACCAGAAAAAGAATTATTAAAAGTTGGGTTGAAAAATTCAATAGAATTGTTAATAAAAAATTATCATCTTCATGGATTCTTTGTTAATAATGCAAAAGAAACCTGGATGGATACTGATTATAAAGGAGATGTTAGAGGCGGAGTAAGAATAGAGATACAAGCACTAATGATAAACATGTTTGATTTAGCACATAAATTAACTAAATCTCCCGTATATGGAAAATTACGTGATAGTTTAATAAATAATGTTCGAGATAAAATGTTTAATGGGATGTTATCCGATGGAGTTGGAGATAATACTGTTCGTCCTAACGTGTTTATAGCATATTATGTTTATCCAAAATTGTTAAGTAAAAAAGAATGGGAAAAAGTATTTGAAATAACCCTAGACAAGTTATGGGTTGATTGGGGTGGATTAAGTACAATAGATAAAAATAATGCCTTATTTTGTTCAGAATACACTGGAGAAGATAATAAAAGTTATCATAGGGGAGATAGTTGGTATTGGATTAATTGTTTAACAGCAATATGTTTAATGCGCGTAAACAAGAAAAAGTTTAAAGATTATGTTGATAAAATATATTCTGCAACTGAACAAAATATATTATGCTCAGGTGGGTTGGGTGCATGCTCAGAAGTAAGTAGTGCCAGTCATCAAACAGCAGATGGTTGTTTAAATCAAACCTGGAGTGATGCGATGTTTATAGAATTATGGAAAGAATTAAATTAATTTAGTAAATTATATGTTGCTTTGCCTAATACTCCCACTGCTACGATTGCGGTTAAAGTAGCTAATTTTGGATGTCTTCTAACAATTAATCTAGCTCTAGAACGATAATCAACTTGTCTTAAAGCAGTACTTCTAACTTTCCTGACCTTGCTTTTAAGATATGCAGTTCTGATTAAATCACCAACCTCAACATCTTCACAAACTTGAGATAATAAACCTAAATCTTCAACAGCATTAACTGCAGTTTCAACAATATCGTCTTCTGCATTATAGTCTTCAAATTCATGAGTTGTAACGCTTCGTCCAAAATCCAAATGAAGATCTGATTTTAATCTAGAAAGAATATTTTTTAAAAAACCGTCTTTTTCATCTTGATCATTATTTTCTAAAGCACAAAAAGCAACATATTTTGCAGCAAGAGAATGAGAAACCTGAGTAATAGTTCTTAATTCTTGATTATATGCATTTAGTAAATCTGAGCTCGCTATTGCAGTAATGTCACGGGAATGAATTATTCTTCTTGCATAGTCAAATTGCTCTTGATTACTTTCCATATCGATAAGAAATTAATTTGTTTTTATAAAAGTTCTTGAAAAGAATGAAAAAGTTATTAAATGTTTAATTTAACTTACTAAAATGAAACTAGGAAGTCTAACAATAAAAAATAAGTTTTTATTAGCACCAATGGATATGTATTCAGATAGTGCGTTTAGAAAGTTATGCCATGATTATGATTGTGGGTATAGTTGTACAGAACTAATATCTACTGCAGGATTTGTTCGTAAACCAGAATCATTTAAAAAAAAAGTAGATTTGGAAGTCAAGGGAGGGTTACAATTTATTACTAACTCTGCAGAAGAACTAAAAGAATCAATAAGAATAGTGAATAATAAAGAATTTTATTCTAATTTAAAAAACGTAAAATCGATTGATTTAAACTTAGGATGTCCATCTGAAAAGATGATGAAACAAAATATGGGTTCGGCATTATTAAACCAACCAAAACTGATTAAAGAATTGTTTAAGATAATGAAAAAACATTCTTCCCTGCCAATTTCTGCAAAAATTAGATTAGCAATTAATGCAAAACACAAAAAACAATCAAAACCATACTTAAAAATCGCACAAATAGCTAAAGAAGAAGGACTAGATTTTATTACAGTACATGGAAGAACAGCTGGACAAATGTATTCAGGAGAGGTAGATATTGAATCTATTAAGGAAATAAGTTCAAAGGTTGACATTCCCTTAGTTGGTAATGGTAATGTTATTGATGCTGAGAGTGCTAAAGAATTTGATTTTTGTTCAGGATTGATGATTGGAAGAGAGGCACTGAAACGCCCTTATATATTTTCGTTGTTACAAGGTAAGAAGTTTGATGATTACAAAGAAAAGAAAAAATGTATTAAAACGTATTTAAAATATGCACAAGAGTTCGAAACAGGATTTCAACATATAAAAATTCATACACAATCATTATTAAAAGGAATAGAGGGAAGTAAAGAAACAATTATGGGATTAACTCATACAAAAAGTGTTGAAGATATAAAAGAATTAATTAAAAAAATCTAAACCCAACCTTGATATAATGCAAAAATCATAGCAGAAGCAATACCTAACATAATAATTCCTGCAATTAAATGTAAAATTTTAAGTTTGTCTTGTCTTATGCTTTCTAATTTTTGAGTAGATGCAAGTCCTTTGTAAATGATTATTGAAAGAATAATTAAAGGTGCAACAAAAATAAGATTGTATAATAATAAATACCCAATCCCTACACTTCGAGAAACTTCATTAGCTAATAAACCTAAAATAACAAGATAAGGTCCGCCTGTACAAGGAAGTTCGAATAATGAAACAATAAAACCTACTAAAAAAGCACCTATTGGAGATGTAGCACGGTTTATAAGCTTCTTCATGGCAGGTCTCCAACTTAAGGGGATTTCCATAAGAAAACCTTTACCATACCAAAAGAAATCTTTAAGGTTTAACAATCCAATAATTAAAGCAAGAAGGGTAATTATTAAATAAAAATAATGACTAAAGCTTGAAGCAGTTTGAATAATTGAAAATAAACCCAAACCTATAAGAAAATAAGAAATATAAATTGCAACCGTAAAAAAAATACCAAATTTCAAAGCTCTCTTTTTATCTGCAATAGATAACGCAGCAGTCATTAAAATAATTAATACTGCAAAAGCACAGGGATTAATAGCATCTACTGCGGCAGCTAAAATAACAATGGGAATAGTTAATTTATTACCTAAAAGCTTTTTTTTAGAAGGAGATGAATCACCAACTACTGAAGTTGTTTCATTATTTCGTGTATGATCTAATGAATTTACACAAGAATTAGTTAAACAATAATCAATTTCTTTTTCCAAAGTTTTAGCTATAGAATTACTAAAACCAATAATAACTTTATCATTAATAAACGTGGTGGGAACTCCCTGAATTGGAACTTCAAAAGCAGAACTTAATTCTTCAAATAATTTTCTTTCTTCATTATCTTGATAAACTTCATGTTTATTAATAATTAAAGAAGATTTAGTTTTTTCTTGAGATTCTAAAAAATTAAGCAAAGAAGAACAATGAGGACAACCTTGTCCATAAAAAACATGTAATTCAACAGCATTATTTTTCTCTATATTATCTTGAGCAAAACTTACTGGAATAAAAATTAACATAAGTAATGTTATTAATAAAATATTAATTGTTTTTTTCATTTTTTAATATTATTAACTTGTTTTTTTTCTGCCATATGAAAATTTCCACCCTCAATTTTAATAGTTTTACCATTAACTATTGCATCAGTAATCTTTTTTCTGGCAGTTTTAACTAATCTATGAAAGGTTGGTTGGGAAATATTCATTTTATCTGATGCCTTTGTTTGATCTAATTCTTCTAAATCATTAAGTCTAATTGCTTCAAATTCACCAATGGTTAAGATTACATTATTTAATTCATTCATTCTAACTCCCGCCGGTTTAAAATACGTGAAGTCTGGTTGAAATTGAATTCTTCTAAATCTTCTTGGTCTAGGCATTTTTATTCACGTCGTAAACTAATTTTACATTTTGGACATTTTAATTTTGGGCAAGGCATTCCGTTTTTATGTTCTGTTTTAAAACCACATTTAGGACAAATACAAAATCCTTTTGGACCCTTGCCCTGAGCTTTTGAAATTTCATTTTTAAATCTGCCTTTTTTTTGCCAACCAACAACTTGGTGGGTGGTTACTTTTGAAACAAAATCTTTTGGTTTAAAATATGAATTAGTTACATCAAGACTTTTTATTTGAATTGAAACATATTCTAAACTTTCCATTTTTTTAATTAAAATTTCTTTTAAATTGTTTGATATTTCAGTTGCTTTTTCAACACTTAAACTTTTTGAAACTTTGATTTCAATATTTGCAGTAATTGCAGAACCTTTTTTTTGAGTTTTTAAATCTGAAAGTTCAATTCCTTCTTTTTTAATTAAGTTTTCAATTTCTTTTTCAATTTCTTCTCCTGCAGAAATATCTAATAAGGAATCAGTTGCTTCTTTTCCCAATTCAAAAGATTCTTTTAAAATATATAATCCAATTAATAATGCGAGAATGGAATCAACATAAATCCAAAAAGGCATAAGAAAAAT
The DNA here is from genome assembly GCA_964427985.1 of uncultured Methanosarcinales archaeon. Classification (GTDB taxonomy): domain Archaea; phylum Nanobdellota; class Nanobdellia; order Woesearchaeales; family JABIAG01; genus JABIAG01. The sequence continues at coordinate 4,468 of CAYRWJ010000025.1, read as the reverse complement.
ACCAATTAAAATTGCAATTGAAGAATATACATCAATTTTATCATGAACTCCATCAGATAATAAACTCAAAGAATTTTCTTTTTTCCCGTAATAAACTTTTAATCTTGACATAATTTCATTTAAAACAGCAGAAAGTACCATGATTCCTAAAGCTAAATAACTTATTGCAATAAGTTCGGGATTTAAAAACCCTTTATATGCTTGATAAATAATTCCCAATCCTGTAATAAACAAAATAATCGTAATAATTAATCCAGATAACACTTCAAATTTATAATGTCCATAAGGGTGTTTTTTATCAACTGGTTTTTTTGAAGCTTTAATTCCAAGAAAACTAATAAAAGAAGATATGACATCCATTCCTGAATGAACTCCTTCTGCTAATATTGCGGAAGAACCTGATAAAAGGCCAATAAATGTTTTACCTAAAGCTAATACTAAATTTACAAATATTGAAGTTATTGCAATCTTCTCTTTTTTCATTTTCTTATTCTTTTATTGCATTAATTGCACAAATATCTAAACATTTGTTACATTTGGTGCATTTTTTTTGATCAATTATTGCTTTGCCATCTTTTATTTCAATTGCGTTGGCGGGACATACCGAAACACAAGCTCCACAACCAAAACAATCATCTGTTATAGTTGGCATTTTAATTTAATTCCTTTATTTGTTTTTCTATTTCAGATTTTTCAGCTTCAATTTCAGCTAATTCTGCATCGAGTATTTTCTTTTTTTGTTCTTTGGTAAGTTCTACTTGTTGAACTGGTTGAACAAAATTTTGAGCTCTAAAACCCATGCCTCTGCCAGAACCTCTTCCTCTACCAACTCCGTTGTTGGCAAATCCTGGTGCATTAAATCCTGCACAAAATCCTCTTCCTCTTCCAGTCATACTTCCTTGACCATTTGGTCCTGTTCTATCTCCTCTTGCCATTTTTATTCCTCCGTAATGAATTCAAAAATTAATGATTTTTTGTCATAACCCATTTTGTGGGTAATGAATACTAATTCATTACTATTAATGAATACATATTCATAATACTATATAAAGCTTTCGTTTAATTAGTAAAAAAACATATAAATAACTGGAAACATTAAAATTTTATGAGATACAAAAAAGTGTATGGGGAAAGTAAACAGATAAAATGTATGTTTTGTGATAAACAATCAACAACACAAAATGAACAAGAAATACCTGTTTGTATTGAACATAAAAATTCTGTTTTAAATTCATTTAAATGTGCTTGTGGGGCATATTTGGAGTTAATGCATGGGAAGTATGGTCCTTTTTTTAAATGTGAAAATTGTGGACTAATAAATATGCGAAAAGCATTAGACATGAATGATATTGTTGATTTAAGTAAAACTGTTGAGAAAAAAGAAACAATTGAAGTAAAAGAAACATCCCAAGAAAATTATGAAATTAAACAAGAAGAATTAGTAATGCCTGGCGACCCAAGATATTTTGATTAAGCACTAGCTGCAACTAAATACATTGATTGTGCCCATCCTAAGGGGGTATTTTCATTCTGAATAATTGAGTTTCCCAAATATAATTCAGGTAGTTCTTTGTCTTTAGTCATAACACTTAATGTTTTTCTCATATAATATGAATGCTTGTCTGGTTTGTTAAGAATTTTATAAATTTGTGCTAACCAAGGAAACCCTAAGGTCCATTCCGGTGCTGAACCGTTATTATAATATAAATCCCCAACATATCTTATAACTCCTTGTTTTCTAACTAATTTGTTTTCAATATTATTTAATATTTGTTCAGTTTGTCCTTTAGTAGTAATGTTATAGGGATATATTAAAGATAATAAAGCTAAATCACAATCTTTTGTTTTAGACTCATTAGGGAGTAATTTATTTAATGTTTGTTCGCCTTTTTTAATTAAAGATAAAGGTACATCGACAATTTTTGAAATTTTCTTTAAACCTGCAACACAAGCACCAACACTAGAAGCATGAACTTCTTCATTTTCTTCCCACATGCCATTGTCTTTATCTTGCCAGTATTCAATTGAAAGAAGATAATCGACTAATTTTTTCAATATTCTTTTATGGACATCACTTTTTATTATTTTAATGCCTTTTTCTTCTAATTCTCCAACTTTAAATAAGAACGCACCAATTGCATCATTTTGTTTATTTCCCCATTCTTCATAAACTTCTTCAAAAGTAATTGGATCATATCTAGCATGAATATATTGATAACGTTCAGTTGGTTTATTTGTAATAGCATGATCAATTTTGTACTCGTGTTTTAAGAAGATATCAAACAAAGCCCAAAATGCTTTTTTAACTTCTTTTAAATTTTTAGTAGCTTCTAATCCAAGAGATTCATAAATGCAATCTCTTACCCATGCTTTATTATATCCTGTAGAAACATCTTTTTTACTGGCAGAAAATAGTCCTGACGGATGTTGTAATTCTTTTAGTATGTTAATTGATTGTTCTATCATCATTCACTCCGTTTCATTCTGGACTTACTAAAGTAAGTATCATCATTCACTCCGTTTCTTTTATATTGTTGCTTCTTGAGCTTCACTATCTTTAATCCAACACTCATCACATAGTGGTTGGTCTAAATAAATTATTTCAGCTTCTTTATTGCATTTTGCACATTTTCTCCATCTAAGAACCAGCCATCTTTCTTAGGGAATATTCCTTTAGATAATAGTTTTCTAATTAAATACAATATTTCAAAATACCTTCCTCTAATAACCTTGTATTCAGCCTCATATTCAGGATTATTCTTTCTGAACGTGTTGTACAGTTTTCTAAAGAAATTCTTTTCAATAATTTCATTTTCTGACAATACAAAATTACTATTTAGAGAATAATTGATGTCTAAATAACTTGGTGCTTTCTCGCAACCTTGATTTAGTATTTGTTTACAGAATGCATGGAAAGTTGAGATATTGGAATCTAAAACATTGATTGATGGATCAGTCTCAATTAATTTATTCATAATCTTTTCTTTCATGTTTTCAGCTGCATTGTTTGTGAAAGTAAGAAGTAGAATGTCTTTAGTACCAATGTTTTCTTTTTTAATAATCTCTAAGTATCTTTTTGTAATAGAGTATGTTTTACCTGTACCTGCTCCAGCATCAACTACATAGATCCCATCAATGTTCTTGATTACTTCATCTTGCTTTGGATTTTGAACCATCTTATAATTTCTCCTCTGATTTAGATCCAAACTCCACAATTTCTTTAAATGAATCATACATCATATTGATTACTTTAGGAATTGTCAGATCTTTAGATAATACAATACTTTTATAGATTAAATTTGAACCATACTTCTTGTATTCCATGCCTTTCCGATTTGGAAATAATTCTCCTTTTTTTCTACAAAATTTGCTATTTGAAAGATTTTCTATAATCTTAAAAAATTCATCTTTAAACTGATCAGGTAATTGTTTAGGATTTTCATGTATCAACATCAATTTTAATGCATTATATTGAAGCTGTAACTCAAGTCTAAATCCACTTCTGTTATCTTTACCTTGTTCAATAGTGTAATTTAATGAGACTAACCCCGTCCCTCTCCAAAAGTCTTGCCAAGAAGAAATCTTCTCTGAAAAGTCATATCCATTAACAAATGACTTATTATCTTTTTTGAGTTTTAAATTTAATTCTCTAAGAAGATAATTAAATAATATCTTTTGTGAAATATCATGTAATCTAATCTCTAAGAGTTTCTTATACTCAGAATACATATCATCAAGAGAATATTTTGAATAATCTTTATTTGAAAAATAAGAACTAACCTCATTGATGAATTTACAATAATCATCTACTATCATTTGATGATATTTATCTTTAAAAGAGATTTTATGTAATTCATCACAAAGTTCAGTATAACTAACTGCACTCCAATCATATTTCTTTGCCAGAGATCTTTCATATTTTGTAAGATTTAAACTTAATAATACGTTTTGAGAGTTATGATCTTTTAGTTTCTCGCTATACTTAGCTAATTGTTGATCTGTGATTATACTCTTGAACTTATTTTCAATAATAATCTGTTGATGACCTAAACAATCGATATACAAATCAAAATTATTCTTTTCTCGATTACATTGCAAAATCTTAAAGTCTTTCTTCAATAGATTTGAAAATAATGTACTCATAGCTTCATTATCAATCGTTATTAACCAATCAATAAAGTTACTATGAAATAATTCTTTAGATGATAAAGACAAGTTGAACATAGGAGATTGTTTCAATAGTTCAATATTCATTGTTCAACCCTCCCAAAACATAAATCTTTAAATGAACATTTTTTACAATTATCTTTAGAGATTGGAGTTCTTGGGAATCCCTCTTCCCCATATTTATTTACTAATTCAAATTTTTCTTTTACAAACTTTTCAAATACTTCAAGATCTTCTTTAAAGAATAGTGCATTTTTATGAGCTGAAGATTTACCATTTCTTAAACGATAGACTTCTTTGA
>CAYRWJ010000024.1:0-14366 GCA_964427985.1 uncultured Methanosarcinales archaeon | reverse complement strand
TAACCTTTCTGACCTACATGGAGCGCCGGACTTAATTTGGCCAGCACCCAAACCAACCACTAAATCTGCAATAAAAGAATCTTCTGTCTCTCCAGACCTATGAGAAACCATTACTTTCCAATTATTTTTTTTAGCAAGAGTAAATGCTTGAATTGCTTCAGTTAATGAACCTATCTGGTTTACTTTAAGTAATAACGCATTACAAGATTTAGCTTTTAGCGCAGTTTCAATTCTTTCAATATTAGTAACTAACAAATCATCACCAACAATTTGAACACGGTTACCAACCAATTTATTTAATTTAGCAAATGAAATAAAATCCTCTTCATAAAATGGGTCTTCTAATGAAATTATAGGATACTTAAGCACCAACCTTCTATACTTTTGAATTAATTTATCTCTTGTTAAGGATAACATATCAATTTTATATTTCCCCTTTTTAAAAAAAGAAGAAGCCGCCGCATCTATTGCAATACTAATCTTATTTTCATAACCTGCTGCTTTAATTGCTTTAAGTAAAAGTTTTACTGCTTGAGAAGTTGTAGCTATATTTGGAACAAACCCTCCCTCATCACCTACATTAGTAGAATTACCACCATACTTTTTTTCAATAATGATTTTTAACATATGATAGGTTTCAGAACCCATCTGCAATGCTTTCTTAAATGAAGAAGCTTTAGGAACAATCATAAATTCTTGAATAGCAAGTTTACTATCTGAATGTTTTCCCCCATTAATAACATTAAAAAAAGGAACAGGAAGTTTAGGTTTTGTTTTAGCTAAATTTGAAATGTGTTTGTATAATGGAATGTTTTTTATTTTTGATGCTAAACGGGCGTTGGCAAGACTAACAGCAAGAATGGCATTTGCACCTAAGTGCGATTTACTAAGAGTTCCATCCAACTTGATTAAAAAAGCATCTAATGTTTTTTGATTAAAACAAGACATCCCTTTAATAGCTGGTTTGATAATTTTGTTAATGTTATCAACGGCATTTTGAACTCCCAACCCATTATAACGTTGAGTATTATCTCTTAATTCCAATGCTTCATGAATTCCCGTAGAAGCACCAGATGGAACTGATGCACGCACCATAATCTTATTTGAGCATATATCAACTTCAACAGTAGGATTTCCTCTAGAATCTAATATTTCTCTAGCTTTAATATTTGTAATCTTTGAAAACATGCAACACCCCTTTACCCACACATTAGATTAAAAGAATATAAATGTATCGATAAATATATCAAAAATAAAATGGGTTTTAGAAATGTTAACTTTAAATTTAAAAACTTTACCCAATATAATTATCAGTTGCTTTATTATCAGCAACATTCTTAAGCTTTTTAGTTTTTTCTAAAGAAGCTTCCTCAATACTTTTGATTTCTTTCATAAGTTTACTAATTTTAATATTAATTTTAAACTCAGTATTAAGAACTTCTAAAAGAGATTTAGAACCTGCAAGTCCAACATAAAATGGATGACCAAATGTTTCAGCTAAAAATATTAACGAAGGAATTTTTGTAACCGCTGGCAAAACTCCACTAACCCCAATAATTGGGCCAACAGTACCATAAACATCTTTACTAACTTTATGCGTTTTACAAAAAGAACTAATAAGTTTTAAATTATTACCTGTAGCAAACAATTTTGGCTCAGTTGGTTCTTCTTTTAATCCAATACCACCCAAAGTAACAATTTGTTTAATATCTAAATCTTTAGCAAGATGATTAATAATGCCACAAAAATCATAACAAGACTTTTCATCAGGAGGCTGAATATCCCCGGTAAGTAACAAAATGTCTTTTTTGTTTTGTCTCTTTTTATAATAAAGTGATATTAAAGGAAGTTCTATTAAATTCTTTTCATTAACAAAAACAGAATTAGGAAATGAATTAGAAAAAAAATCAAACATTTTCTTTGCTTTTAAAGCATCAATCATAAAATCAACACAAATTTTACCAACATTACCAATCCCAGGAAGACCAACAATTAAAACACTGTTTTTTGGTTTTTCTTTAAGCTTTTTAATAACTTTCCAACTCATTTTAAATGATCCTCTTTGTATTTTCTTCTATATTTTGCATATTTATCTTCAGGAGAATATTTTGGAGGCAAAGGCAAAACAGTTGAAGTATTACAACAAGAATTCTCAAGCGTATACTTTCCACACTTTAAACATTTCATTATATGATTCATGCTTCTATTCTTTCAAATGAAAAAACACCTTTCTTTTGTTCAACAAAACTTTCAACTTTAAGTAATTTTTGTTTAAGTATTTTTTCAGCATCTTTAAATTCTTTGTCTTTAACCTCAATAGAATAAATTCCTGCACCCAAATATCTTACAAGAGTTTTATCATCAATAACTTCATTAAAAAGAGCCTTGATTTCAGAAACTCCATCTGCATCAAAAAAGAAAATTTTTAATTTTCCTTTAATTACTGCTTCTTCAGGCTGAATTTTTTCCCTAATAAAAACTTCCAATATTTTAGCAATAGACTCATCAACAATTTCAGAAGTCTTAATAACATTCTCAACAACATCTCTAAAAAAATCAAAAATAAAATTATACTCTTTTCCAATCTTAGAAATTATAATAGTTAAATTTTCTTTAGATACTTTATTTTGTTCAGCAAAAAATTGCAAAAGTTTTTCTGCTTTTTGTTCTTGTTTAAGATCATTCAAAAAATTTCTTTTCTGAATCTCAGTAACTCTTCTTAAACTTAAATCAATATGGCCTTTTTCTTTATCAACACGCAGAATTTTACAAACAATCTTTTTACCTTCAACAACATAATCACGAATGTTTCTAATTCTACCTGGACTAATCTCAGAAATATGAATCAAGCCAGTACGATTGTCATAATGATCTAACGTAGCAAAAACAGAGTTGGGATTAACCTTGGTAACATTAACTAAAACTAATATGTCTTCTTCAGGAAAACCAATCTTCTTAAGCAACATTAGTTTAATACCTCTAATACTCTTGCTTTAACTTTACCTTTTCCACCAGTAGGAACAACCAATGACTCTCCGCAAACTAAACATTTAACAGGAGTTGATGCACTACCAAAAGTAATTTGTTCATTATTACACTTATTACACCTAATTTTAAGGAATTTGCTATCTTTTACCATTCTAATTACCTCCAAACCTAAGAATGGGAGGAACATTTTTAAAGGTTTTTGTTATTTTCACAACAATGGAACTAGTAGATGTGCACAATCACCTAGAATTACTAAATGATTTGGACCATGTCATTATACGAGCAAAAGAAAAAGGCGTTAAAAAAATTATTACTTCTGGAATAGATTATGAAACAAACAGAAAAGCTATTTCATTGAAAAAAGAGTATGAAATTGTGGAATGTTCTTTGGGAATTTACCCAAAAGATGCACTAAAAAATGAGTATGAATCATCCGGAGAAAAATTTACTGATTATGATATTGAGGAAGAGATCAAATTTATTAAAAAACACAAAAATGAGATAATGGGAATTGGTGAAGTTGGAATGGATTTTAATTCTGAAAATATAAATAAAGAAGAACAAAAAAAGTTATTTATTAAAATGATTCAATTAGCAAAAGAACTAAAAAAACCATTAATTATACACTCACGAAAAGCAGAAAAAGAAGTATTGGAAGTATTAAAAACAGAATGTACTGGAAAAGTAATACTGCATTGTTTTTGTGGGAAAAAAGCACTAGTAAAAGAGGGCGCTTTAAGAGGATATTATTTCACAATCCCAACCAATGTTAATCGCGCATCAAATTTTCAAAGCATTGTAAAAAATGTTAATATTAATCAATTATTAACCGAAACTGATGGCCCTTTTTTAAGCCCAGTTAAAGGAGAACAAAACGAACCAGCAAATATTCAACTTACCATAAAAGAAATTGCAAAAATAAAAGGATTTGATGAAACTGAAGTAGCCAATAACATATTTTTAAATTATATGAGAGTGTTTAAATGAACACCAATAGTTTATTGGAGGTAAAAAATTGATTGAAATTATTGCAGTAAGCGGATTTGATTATGTTGGAAAAAACATGACCGCCATAAAAGTTGATGACGAAGTAATTATTTGTGATATGGGAATACATCTAGAAAATTATATTCGCTTAACAGAAGACGAAGACTTAACTAATGTTTTACCCTCAGACCTAAAAAGAGCGGAAGCAATCCCAGATACAAAAAGTATTGAATCAATAAAAAGCCAAGTAAAAGCAATAATCCCCACACATGCACACTTAGACCATGTTGGTGCAATACCTTATTTAGCAAATGAGTTTAATGCAGACATAATATGTACCCCATTTACTGCAGAAGTAATTAAAACAATTTTACATGATGAAAAAATAAAAATAAATAACAAAATAAAAAGCATACAACCTAATTCTTCATTCAAAATAAGCGAAAATATAACTGTTGAATTCATTAATGTAACGCATTCAACACCCCAAACAGCAATGGTTGCAATACACACAAAATATGGCATAATATTATACGCAAATGATTTTAAATTTGATTTATATCCCACACTAGGAGAAAAACCAAACTTTAAACGATTAGAAGAACTAAAAAATGTAATTGCAGTAATTGTTGATTCAACATATTCCAATGATGAGAAAAAAATGCCTTCTGAAAGTGTAGCCAAACAAATGTTAAAAGATATACTTTTGGGAAGTTATTCTCATAAGAAAGCAATAATCATTACCACATTTTCGTCCCATATTGCAAGACTTAACTCAATAGTTCAATTCTCCAAAAAAACAGGAAGAAAATTATTATTTTTAGGAAGGTCCCTAAACAAATATATTCAAGCCGCAGAAAAAGTAGGAATTGTTAATTTTTCAAAAGATGCTGAAATAATTAGATTTCGTGGTAAAATTTACAATAAATTAAGAACTGTAATGAAAGAAGGAAAAGAAAAATATATTTTAGTAGTTACCGGGCACCAAGGTGAACAAAAAGCAATACTATCTAGAATGGCAAACGGAGAAACACCATTTAGATTTGACTCAGAAGACTTTGTAATATTTTCATGTAAAGTAATTCCGTCCCCAATAACCATTGAAGGGAGAAAAGTTTTAGAAAAAAAATTAAAACAACATGGAATAAGATTATTTAAAGACATTCATGTTTCAGGGCATGCTGCAAAAGAAGATCTAAAAGATTTATTACTAATGGTAAAACCAAAAAATGTTATCCCTGCACACGGTGATGAATCAATGAAACAAGGAATGAGAAAAATATGTTTAGAGATGGGATATGAAGAAAAACAAATTCACTTATTGCATGATGGAGAAAGTGTTAAGTTTTAATCACATAAAACAAAGTAATATTATACAGTGGTATTCTGTTGTATAAAAATTTATAAAGTATGCTTGTTTTATAATTTTTGGGGGATTCAATGAAATTAACTTTAGCAGAACCAAAATATCTAAAAGAAAGTGTCACCATTATTTCAGAACTAGTTAATGAAGCAAAATTCAAAATAACTTCTAACGGCATTGAAATGATAGCAATGGACCCTGCAAATGTAGCAATGGTCATCTTCAAATTGTTATCCAGTTGTTTTGTAGAATATAATATTAAAAAAGAAATTGAAATTGGGATTAATCTAAATAATTTAAGACAAATACTAAGAAGAGCTAAACCGACAGATGCAGTAACATTAGAATTTGGAGACGATAATAAGTTAACAATAATACTTAAATCAAAAACTACAAGAAGTTTTTCAATACCAATAATGGAATTAGAAGAAAAAGAACAAAAAGTACCCGAATTAGCATTTCCCGTAATTATTGAAATAGATGCAAACATAATAAGTGAAGCAATTGAAGATATAAGTGTAGTATCTGAATCAATATCCTTAATTTGTGAAGCAAAAAAATTAATATTGAAAGGAGAAGGGAATTTATCAAAAGCACAAGTAGAAATTGATGCAGACAAAAAAACAATCATAACAAATGATGAAGCAGACCCAGTAAAAGCAAAATATTCTATTGAATACTTTAAAAAAATCATTGGAGGCAGTAAGTTATCAGAAAGAGTAACGTTATTGTTTGACAAAGAATACCCTTTAAAATTAACGTTTCAAGAAGTAGATAAAGTACAATTATCCTTTATTCTAGCACCACGAGTAGAAAATAATTAAATAATTCTTTCTCAAATAGTTGTTTCTTCTCAAAAGTAGTGAATCTTCCGATATCTTTATAAGACTTTCTACCCAGTAAGGTAATTAGTAAAACATATAAATGACTAAAATAAGAAAATAGTGGTGATTCCATGAAAAATGAACAAAAAAGCGAAAATACTAAAGCAAACAAAGACATGTCATTCACTGAATTAATTGAAAAATTTCCAAAATCTACAGAAATATTAATCAATCACGGGTTACATTGTATCGGTTGCATGATGGCAAGAGTAGAAAGTGTAGAACAAGGATGTAAATCACATGGCATGAATGATGAACAAATAAATAAACTGATTGAGGAGATAAATGGCAAAGTCCCTAACAAAAAAGCTGATAACTGATGTAGTCTCAGAAGCGGTTGGAGAAGACGCCCTGAAAATTTACTTTTATTTAAAAACAAGAAAAGATATTTCTGAATTCAAAATTGCAGATGATACTAAAACAGAAATTCATTCAACCAGAAACATATTATATAGATTGCATAATGAAAGTTTAGTAACATACAGACGAAAAAAAGATAAAGAAAAAGGATGGTATATAAGTTATTGGACCCCAGCACTAAAAAGAGTACTAGAACTAACTGAAATTCTAACCAAGAAAAAGATTATCAAATTCAAAGAAAGATTAAAAAAAGAAGAAGAAAACAAAGGAAATTATTTTATGTGCCCACAAACTTGCGTAAGAATGGAATTCTATACTGCAACAGAGCATGATTTCAAATGCCCAGAATGCGGAAGTTTACTAGATCAACAAGATAATACAAAAACAATAGAACAACTTAAAAAAAATATAAAAAAATTAGAAAGTTAAACCTGAGCTTCAGATTCTTCTTTTTCACCACCAAAATTAGGAATAGCAGATCTTGAGATTAATACAATATCTCCAATACTCTTTACTAAATTATGTGGTACTAAAACACCTTTAGCTCCACCAAGAACATTACTAAGAAAAGAATTTTTTGTTGCTTTAATTCTCCACATACTAACTTTAGTTTTAGTTAACACTAACTCTTCAACATCTCCAAAATATTCTCCGCCATCTGTATAAACTCTCATTTCATACATTTCAGAGACTCTTTTAAGTTTTAACATTGTGATAACCTCCCTAAATAAGTATACTAGTTTATAATTTACATACTTTATAAATCTTTTGATGATTAAAGACAACCATACATCCATTAAAGTTTTAAAGAATAAAACGGTTAAACAAGCATGGAAACAAAAAACTTGACTCTTTTAGGAACATCACATATATCAAAAGAATCTATAAATAGCGTAAAAAAGATTATTCAAGAAAAAAAACCAGACATAGTTTGTTTAGAATTAGATAAAGGTCGATTCATGGCTCTAAAAGGCGGAAAACGAAAAACAACTCTTAAAGATATTAGAAGCATAGGACTAAAAGGGTGGCTGTTTGTACTTTTGGGAGGTTGGGCAGAAAAAAAACTCGGAAAAATGGTAGGCACAACACCCGGAGCAGAAATGATGGCTGCAATAAAAGAATGTGAAAAAAATAAGATTAAAATTGCTCTAATAGACCAAGATATCAAGATTACACTAAAACGTTTTTCTAAAGAATTAACTTGGAAAGAAAAGTTTCAATTTATCTGGGATTTAATTAGTGCACCATTCAAAAAGAAAAAAATCCAATTTGATTTAAATTCGGTACCTGATAAAGAGTTGATTAAAACACTTATTGATGAAGTTCGTGTTAAATACCCAAACGTGTATAAAGTATTGGTAGTTGAACGAAATGTGGTTCTGGCAAGAAACCTTGCACACATATTAAAACAGAATCCTTTAGAAAAAGTATTTGCAATAATTGGGGCAGGACACGAAGAAGAAGTATTAGATATGATACAAAGAAAGTTTGATTAAGCAGCTTTTCTCATTTGTTTAATATTCTTAAGATATGCTTTTCTTCTAGCTTTACATTCTTTAAAAACAGATTTTCTTTCTTCTTCTAACTCTTCCAAATTAATATTCCATCTACGTTCTTCATCGACAGCCCACTTTTTATTTACGTCTTTTATTGGAATTTTAGTTAATTGAGGATTATTTTTTTCACGCAAAGAAACAATTTCTAACCTAATAGCTTCAAGTTCAGCATCTATTTGAGCCAACCTAAATTCAGGAGTAATATCTTTAACCATATAATTATACTCCCTTGCTTTTATTTAAATATTTCTATTAATTGAACAACAAGTAAACGATTTACATAATCTTCTTAAATTAAGATAAATTACTTTCTCGCATGACCTTACCTAAACCCGAACAAATATTTCCAGGTAGATACCGGCAAAGAGTGTTTCAACCTAATAACGAATGGCACAATCCAGAATATGCATATTCTTCACATTTAGAAATTAAAAAATTAGCATACTACTTAGAACAAATTGCATCTCAAAATGGTGTTAAGTGGTATTCAACAAGAATTAACGTTTTATTAAATGAATTAGAACCAGACCCGGCAAAAATAAGAAGAAGAGATGAATTAATAGAATATGCCAGAACAAATCCTGAATTAGAAAAAGCGTTATTGCAAGTTAGACCAACTAAATATAACGATAAGGGGAATTGGATTTCAAATAATGAATTAAGAACCAGATTTGTACAACATTTAACAAATGTAAGACAAGTGGTTAATGGTATCCGAAGTGCGGAAGAACCAAATGAATTTTATCAACAGGTTTTAGCAGTACTTGAACCAGAACTAACAAATTTAGAAACAGTTGAAGAAGAATTAGAAAAACACTATGAACTATCAGCAAATGTAGATTTAGAAATGCGATATGTTAAATATAGACTGGGAAATGGACTGGCTGTAACAACTAGTAAACCAATTGAATTAACATTATTTGAGAATAAAGAAGGATGGCATAATGCATCTAAAGGACAAAGTTATGATTCTCGTGATAAAACCAGAAACTTTGGATCTGTCGGCGTTGGAAGAGCATGGTTAAAAGAACTTGATGCATTTAGTACAATCGAAACAGAAGTGCTTAAGATATTAAGATCACAAAGAATTAGATTAAGATTAGGAAATACGGTAACTGCAAGTGTAAGAGTTGACATAAAACAAGACGGATTAGGAAAATATACAACACACATTTCTTATTTAATAACTGCAAAAGAACAAATAATACGAGACCAAGTAAAAACAAAAGGAAAGGGGGGTTTGCCATTTAAAGAGGTATGCATAGACGCAGAATCACAAGGACAAAAAGAAATATTTGAAAGAGCCACAGAAAACGTTAACTCTTGGTTTAGTTTAATGCGCGATTTAGCAACGCTAGGAGGCATAGCAAGATTAAACGATGTTTTAATCAACCAATATGGTGGAACATTAGGTGATGTATTAGATGAAGAAGATGAGATTTTGTTTGAGGCAGAGAGTTTACATTGCCCACTTATTAAACTAACAGAAACAAAAGAAAAACCATCCATACCAAATGATTTCAGATACGCAAGATCAAGAAATATAGGAATGTTAACTGGAGCTACAGCAAATGGAAAATCAGCTTATGAAGTCAGTGTAGCTCAAACAAGCATTATGAGACAGGCCAACCTGGCAGTATTTGCAAAAAAAATAAAATTAATGCCACGGGACAATATAATTGTTCAATTTCCCGATTACAGCGGGAGTTTAGAATCTGAAAGTTCAAGATTTGCTGCAAACTGCCAAACAACAAGCGCGTTGTTAAATTTAATTACGCCAAGAACACTTTTTGTTTTTGATGAATTTGGTGGGGGAACAGACCAAGACGAGTTGGGAGAGTTAATGGAAACAATCTTTGGCATATTAGGAAGAAGAAAAAAATGTTTAACATTGGCCAGCACACACTATAAAAGATTGGCAAGAAGATTAAGTACTTCAACCCCGAGCATGGTTGCAACAGCATTTGATTTTGGAAAAAATAGAAAACCAACATTTACAGGCAAACCAGGAATTGCAACAACAAGTCAAACACGATATACTGCAAACAAAAATAAGTTGAGTGATAAAAAATTGAGAGCAATTGAAAGATCACTAGAAGCAAAAGAAAAAAAGTAAAGTTTAAATACATCATTCTCAATAAATTAATTATGTTACATAGAAGACTCAAAAAAGAATTTCGTTTTAGTTCTAAAGATATAGGAACTTTTGTAGCAGTTGCAATCCTTAGCGGAATAATATTGTCTTTCAGAATGTGGGGAGAAGGAAAAGCAGTAGACATAAATGCGGGAATAGAAAGCATAATTATAATGAGTATTATGTCATTCATAGCGATCTTCGTACACTTTTGTGGAGAAAAGTTTTATGCAATCTGGAAAGGAATGGAAACAAAATATTATGCAAACTTACCTGCATTGGGAATTGGGTTATTTTTAGCAGTATTAACAAACGGATTTGCATTCATATTAGCACCAGGATACTTAATGCCAAAAGTAAAAAGGAAAGCAAGAGTTGGAAAATGGAGATACAGACCATACCTAAGAGAATATGGATACATGGCAAATTTTGGAATATTAGCAAACGTACTAATCGCGGCAATATTTGGAGCATTTATAGCAAATCCAATAATTAACAAATTAGTAATCGCAAACGTACTAATCGCAGCATTCTCATTAATACCTGCACCAAGATATGATGGACTGCATTTATTCTTTGGAAGCTTTTACAACTTTGCATTTTCAGTAGGTTTCACAATAGCATTTGCAGTAACATTATTTTATGCAGGCGTAGGATATGCAATCCTAACCGGAATAGTTTTAGGATTAATCGGATTCTTCACAATATTCAATAAAGGATGGGAATAAAATAGAATTCTAGTTGAGATTACATTAAAGACGCAATACCTTTCTGCAAAAGATAAATCATCAAAATATAATCAAATAAAGATGCCAAACCTGCAAAAATAATCCAAACATACACTCCAATAAACATGTCAGCATAACTTTGAACATCCCTATAAAAAAAACAACCTTTAACGATCAAATAAATAGAAATCAGCAAAGGAATTTTCCAATAACCAAACTCAAAATGAAGTAATAAAAGTAAAAAAGCCATTAAAATGTCCATGATTCCTAAAACTTTCACTATCATGATTCTTCAAAAGTATAAAAGTATATAAAAGTTATTGATATTACCAGTTTATGATTAAAAATTTAAAACCAAGACTTTATCAAGAAACTATTTTAGCAACGTGTGCAGAAAAAAACACATTAGTAGTTCTGCCAACCGGAATGGGAAAATCAATAATCTTCATACTCCTTGCAGCACAAAGAATAAAAAATTATCCCAATTCGAAAATAATGGTATTGGCACCAACAAAACCATTATGTGAACAACACGTAAAAACGTTCAAACAATTCTTAAACATTCCAGAAGAACAAATAGTTTTATTCACAGGAGGAGTCAAACCAGAAGAAAGAGAAAGACTATTTAAAAAAGTTCAAGTAATTGTATCAACACCTCAAGGATTAGAAAATGACATTATATCTAACAGAATAAGTTTTCAAGACGTTTCATTATTAGTATTTGATGAATGCCACAGAGCAGTAAAAGATTATGCCTATTCTTGGTTAGCAAAACATTATACAAAATATGCAAAATACCCTCGCGTACTTGGACTTACCGCATCACCCGGAAGCGACCTAGAAAAAATAAAAGAAGTATGTGAAAATTTAAACATAGAAGAAATCGAAATCAGAACAGAAAAAGATCCAGATGTAAAACCATACATACAAGAAGTCAAAACAGATTTTATTGAAGTTGAATTAACTGAAGAATTTAAAAAAATAAGAACCTACTTGATGGATTTTCTTAAAGATAGGTCTAAAAAAATAGAAGAATTAGGAATAATAAAAGGAAGAAAAGTTAGTTCCATAAGTAAAAAAGAATTACTCGGAATCATGAGTGAACTACACGGAGAAATAGCAAGAGGAGAAAAAAGTTTTGAAGTTCTAAAAAGTATATCTGTACTTGCAGAAATAATGAAAATGCATCATGCAATGGAATTATTAGAAAGTCAAGGCATTACTGCATTAAATAAATATTTTGAAAAATTGGTTAGTGATAGTGAAAAAACAAAAGTAAAAGCAACCAAGAATTTAGTTGCAGATTTACATTTTCGTTCAGCAAAAATACTAGTTCAAAATTTAATTGAAGAAAAAGTAGAACACCCAAAACTAGAAAAATTAATTTCAATTATTAAAGAATCAGGCAACGGTGCTCAGAAATCAAAGATTGCTGGCACGACCTGCGGTCGAATAACTATAGTATTCAATAATTTTAGAGATAATGCAAAAAAGATTGTAGAAGAATTAAACAAGTTAGATAACATAAAAGCCAAACTTTTTGTAGGACAAGCAAAAAGAAGTGGAACTGGATTAACTCAAAAAAAACAAATAGAAATGTTAGACCAATTCAGAAAAGGAGAATTTGATGTAATAGTAATGACTTCAGTAGGAGAAGAAGGACTAGACATACCAAAAGTTGACTTGGTCGTATTTTTTGAACCAGTACCCTCAGCAATAAGACACATTCAAAGAAAAGGTAGAACAGGAAGATTAGAAAAAGGAAGAGTAATAGTTCTTGTAACAAAAGGAACAAGAGATGAAGCATATCGTTGGTCTGCATTTCATAAAGAGAAAAAAATGTATTCCAACTTAAAAAGTTTAAAAGATAAACTAGTATTAACAACAAATAAAGAACAAACCAAACTAAAAGAATATGAAAAAGAAATCATAATTTATGCAGACCACAGAGAAAAAGCTTCAAAAGCAATAAAAGAATTAATTGATAAAAACGTAATCATAAAACTAAAACAATTAGAAGTTGCAGATTACATTTTAGGGGAAGATGTGGGAGTTGAATTAAAAACAGTTCCAGACTTTGTAGATTCTATAATTGATGGAAGATTATTAGAACAAATAAAAGATTTAAAATACAATTTTAAAAAACCAGTAGTGATTATTGAAGGAGAAGAGGATTTATATTCAATGCGAAGTGTACATCCTAATGCAATCAGAGGAATGCTAATCACAATTGCCATAAGTTTTGGAATACCTATCTTAAACTCACGCAATTTTAAAGAAACAGCAGAATTACTAATTAGTATAGCAAAAAGAGAACAAAAAGAAAAATGTTACTTCTCACCAAACCCCACAAAAAGGGGAATTAGTTTAAAAGAACAACAAGAATACTTTATTTCGGCTCTACCTGATGTTGGATTAAAATTATCTGAAGAATTATTAGAAAAGTTCAAAAACCCAAAAAATATTGTAAATGCAACAAAAGAAGAATTACAAAAAGTTGCAAAAATTGGGGAGAAAAAAGCAGATAAATTAAGAAAAATATTTGGAGATTAAATCATTTTATTCAAAACATATCTACCAACTCATGGATTTTAATTTTTCAACACGAACCTTATTAGAAGGGTGTGTTGATAATAATTTCCAAAGCATTTGTCCTTTAAACGGATTTACAATAAACAAGCTAGAAGTGGTTTTATTCCCAAATTTCATCTTAATGTGAGATGCCTCTAATTTTTCTAATGCAGATGCCAAAGGCAATCCACTTTTAATAGTTTTAGCACCACATTCATCAGCCAGAAATTCTCTTGAACGCGAAATAGCAAGTTGGATTATTAGCGCAATAATTGGAGTAACAATTGCCAGTACAAGTAATTCAATACCCCTTCCACCTTCACGATCACCATAACCCCCAAACATTGCACCAAACCTAGCAATCATTGCGACATAAGTAATAACGCCAGCAATAACAGAAGCAACAGTTTGAATTAACGTATCTCTATGTTTAATATGTGCAAGTTCATGAGCAAGAACTCCGCGAAGTTCATCAGTTGTTAAAATAGATAACAATCCTTGAGTAACTGCAACAGCAGCATGCTCAGGAGAACGACCAGTAGCAAAAGCATTCGGAGCATCAGAAGGAATAAGGTACACTTTAGGCATTGGAATCTTAGATTCTTTAGCAAGTTCTTTTACTAACTCTTTAACAGGAGCAGACTTAATCTCTTTAGCTTTATACATTTTAAGAACAATCTTATCAGAATACCAAAAAGAAACCAAATTCATTACAAGAACCAAAACAAATGCGATTACAAGTCCATTACTACCCCAAAAACTACCAATAAAAAGAAGCAAAGCTGTTAACAACCC
>CAYRWJ010000023.1:0-15370 GCA_964427985.1 uncultured Methanosarcinales archaeon | reverse complement strand
CCAGTTAAAACCACTTTGAAATCGCGGATTATTGACGATATGGATAAAAAGATTCTCATGATATTACAAGAAAATGGACGAGAACAATTAACCTCCATAGCTAAAAAGGTTGGATTAAGCATAGATTCAGTACACAAACGAATGAAAGAGATGCAACGAAAAGAAGTTTTTAGTATAACAACTTCAATAAACCCAAGAAAAATAGGTTTTAGTTTAATTTCCGATAATAAAATAAGATTAAAAAATGTAAGTGCGGAAGCACGTGACAAACTCATTAAACATTTACAAGATCATGAACGAGTAACAGACCTTTTTTCATTAATGGGAGATTATGATTTTACCTGCGTAATCATGGCAAAAGATAGTGAAGAATTAGAAAAGATGATAACTGAAATAAGACAAAAGTTTAAAGAATTAATATCTGAATGGAAAAGTCTTTTAGTATTAAAAACATATAAATTTGATACTTATCTATTGCATTGATTGTGTGATTTCTTATCCTTAATTACTTTGTTCTTTCCAATTAGAATTAACTTTTTCTAAAACTTTTATCATTTTAGGTTTGAAATCAACATTCCAAAAACTAACCGCATTATCAATAAATTTTCCTTCTTGAAGTTTGTTTCCGTTTAATGCAACTAAAGTATTAGAACTAGTAAGATGAACTGCACCATTCATAATTTTCAATAAATCTTTTCTTTCTTCTTCACTGAATAATTGATGTTCGGTCATGGAAAGTAATGAATTTGGGATGGGCATAACAATTCCATGAATGTAACCAATCCAAGAATTATATGTATCTGTAATACGTTTACAAATTTGTCTAGAAAGTTTTACACTAACAAAACCTTCATTTTGAACAAAATCTTTAATAAAAAAAATATCATCCAATTCATTTAAATTAGTTTTAAACTTAAGTACTTGTTTAAGTTTAGTAAATTCTTCATCTAATTCAGTTAGTAGTTCGGTGTTCATAAGATCAAAGAATGGCAAGCAATATTTAAAGTTAACTTAAAAATTCAACTAACTTTCTTTTGATTATTGCATCAACCATAGTAAGATAAAAATTTTCAAAAGTAGTAACATTAATCAATCCTCTTTCAACAAGTCGTTTACCATAAGTTAATTTTGGACAAAAATTAACTTGCTCTCCCGCAGGTCTAAACTCACGGCATTCATTATTTTGAATACAACACAATTCAATAGAAAAAGGATTACGATCAAATTCAACATCATCACCTTCTAATCTTTCACAAACTCTTTTAAATTGGGTTTTAAAAATTAAAGGAACATTATGACCATCGCAAATGGCTTCTAATAATTTTAAATCTATTTTTTTTGGTTCATATCCGCTTTCTAATGCGTGCTGATAAATATATAAAACATCTCTAATAAACGCAGGACTCGACCAACAACCAATTTCTTTGCTTTGGGGGATTCCCCACAATTCATAATCTAAAAAGCCTCTAATTTTAGGAACGTCCCTAAAACTAAATGGGGTGGTTTGAACTTTAAGTTTTCGAGGATTTTCATTAACAATTTGATAATGTAAACAAGTTGTAGGAAGATTAAGCATAAAATCTCTAGCAATTCTGGCAAGCACATTACAATTCATGAAAAGAAAGAATAACACATAAATTAAAAAGATTGTTGATTTTCTTTGTAAAAAGTTTAATGAATTGGGGGAATTAAGAAAGATTATGATATTTAGCGAAATACTTATAAAATCTACTTAATGATTAAAAATATGATAAAAGATATGTATGTTTCTGATGAATATCTTAAAAACAATCCAACTTGGCATGCAGAAGATTCTCTCTGGAAAGCTCAACAAATAATTAAAATAATTAAAAAAAATGAGGTGGTGTTTAATTCTATTTGTGAAATCGGGTGTGGGGCAGGAGAGATATTAGTACAACTCCAAAAACTAGTTGTCAAAGAATGTAAACTTACCGGTTACGAAATTTCGCAATCTGCCTACCAAATTTGTAAAGAAAAAGAGAACGAAAAACTAAAATTTGAATTTAAAGATTTTTTAGAAGAAGAAAGTACTTTTGATCTTATGTTAGTTATTGATGTAATTGAACATATAGAAAATTATTTTGATTTTTTAGACAAAATCAGGTTAAAAGGAAAATATAAAATATTTCATATCCCTTTGGATTTGTCCGTGTTAAATGTATTGAGAAAAAACGCGCTTTTAAAGAAAAGAAAAAAAGTCGGACATGTACATTATTTTACAAAAGAACTAGCACTTCAAATGTTAACTGATAGGGGTTATGAGATCTTGGATTATTTTTATACTGCAGGCGGAGTTGAAATCAAATCTAAAAATATTAAAAATCGTCTTTTAAAAATTCCAAGAAGAATACTTTTTGCAATAAATAAAGAATTCTGTGTTCGTGTTTTAGGAGGATATTCTTTTTTAGTACTAACAAAATAATTAAAAAAGAGTTATGGTGGTTGTAAATAAAATAAAAACGTAGCCCCACCCAGATTCGAACTGGGGTCCCCGGACATTTTCACCTAAAACGTCAAGATTGGCTTTTCAGATACCAAAATCCGAAATGATTGACCACTACACCATGGGGCTGTACTTTAGAAAAAGTCATGTTAATTAATAAATGTTTTTCTTTCTTTGTTAGAAAAATTTATTAAACAGAATGTGTATGAAGTAATATGAAATGGATATTCTTAACTTTAATGTTGTTACTAATAGTTGCATGCAGTTCAGATTTGCCAGATAATGAAACTAATGTAAACGAGACAATTATTGAAGAAGTGCCTGACGAAGGGGCAGAAATATACACAACAAAAGGAGATTTTATACCTAAAATAACTTCCGTAACTGCATATCCTGAACTAAATCAAAAAGTTAAAATAAGTTTTGCAGTACAAAATTACGGGGTAAGTAAAATAGAAAATACTATGAGCTATTCTTTAAATATGATTAGATTAGGTGTAGTATTATATAATTATTCCGACAGTGTAAATATTAATTTGTTAGCAACAGAAGAACAAAAGTTACATACATTTAATTATACTTTTGACCAATATGGAGATTTTGAAATAGAATTGATAGTAGATGAAAAAAATACGACTAATGAACTAAAAGAAAATAATAATATTGAACTTTTTACAATATATGTCAGAGAAAAAATAGAAGACCCTGATGGTGAAGATGATGATGATGAACCTATTGAGGGACTTGCAGATGATGATGCAAAAGATGAAGTAAAAAAGAATGGGTGTTATGATTCTGATGGCGGAAAAGAATATGATGTTGTTGGAGTTTGTTATGATGATGTAAGTTTTGAAAATGGAAGAGCCGATTTTTGTTCAGGAGATGAACGACTTGCAGAAGGACATTGTGAAGCAAAAGCATGTACTTTTGAAATAAAAACTTGTAGTGGCGTATGTAGAGAAGGAAGGTGTATTTAAAATGCATGAAGAATTATTAAGAAGATGTGAAGATAAAGACGCACAAAGGTTAGGTTGGAAAAATCAGAGAATGTTTAGAGAATTAGCCGGCGCAGGAATTTTTGTTCCATCAGCACAGGCATTAAGATTTGAAAATGGCGCTTATTTAGTGTTGGGAGACGATAAAGCTAGAAGTTTAACAAATATGTTTTTAAATTATAATCGAACTAGAGCAGAACATCTATCAATAGATGCAGCACCCTTGTTTGTAGAAGGGGATGGTGATAAATGGGTTTTTAGAACGGAATCTAATTGGATGGAGGTAGATTTACAACCTTTAATTGATGAACCAACTCCTGAACAAGAATTCTTGCGATCAACTGGAGGAAGTTCTTATAGATTAGATTTGATATTTCAAGTTGGGGAGTTTGATATTCATAAGAAAAATGATTTTGCCGAAACATTATTCATTATGTTTGGGTGTTCATATGTTGAAGAAACTAAGGATCTGGGAGAACTTATTGATTATACTGCACCATTCTTTGAAAAGGTTCCAGTAGTAAGATTGCCTGCTGATGATTTGCCAGAAGCATATAGAATTATGAAGCGAGACATTCAACAATGTGATAATGCTTGAAATTTAAAAATTAGACTTAGCTAAAGCTTCTAAATTAAACAATACATCTTGGGGGAATGGGTCTCCTTCAGCCCAGTCAGGAATGCTTGAATTATTAATAGATAAAACACACTCTTTATCTTCAAAAATGTTTGCAAAAGTTGTTTCAATAATACTAACTCCTTCTTCACCAGGAATAATTCTATTGTGTGGAATTGTTTTTTTAGCTTTTTCAAGAACGACTTTATAATCCAAACCTCTTGTGTTGCCTTTAAAAACATTAACCTCTCTAAAAAAATGAAGTGGATTATAAGAGAGCCTTCCATTACTTGCAAGCGTCCTAACTGCAGCATTAAGTCTGTCACAAGTACGGTCTGTTTGAACATCAGGTAAAACAGAAGTTAAACCATCTGGAAGTCTGAATTCAGTCTTTTTATGACGTAAATGTTCGCCTATTTGAGCAACTAATGAATTTTTTTGTTTTTTAACAAAAACAGCAATGTAAGTATTTGGAGTTTGTGAAGGAAAAATCCAATTTTCATGAGAAATGGAACCGGTTGTTGTGGGATAAATAACTGGACCCATTTTTAATCCCACGTCCATATCTGCATCTTCTAAAGTTAACATCTCAATTGAAAGCTGTCCTGAAGAACCATTATGATTTTGCCAATTAAAAGTCGAAATATTACAATTTTTAAAAAGATTAAATCTAGCAGTATACAACCTTCCTTTAACAATTCCTACTTTAGTATTGTCATGCCAAACAGGACCCTTAACTGGCATACCTGAAGCAGCAGCATCCCTAATTGAAACATACAGTTCTTGCATTGCTATGCCTTCTTTTTCGTACATAAAACAAAGGAATAAAACTTGTTTTTTAACGCTTTTGGTTTTTAAATAAAATATTTTAAGTAATCTTTTTAAGCTGTTGAAAATTCTTTTTATTATGAAAAATTATTTTAGGGCAATGTCCAGAAGTGAATATAAAAAATGGGAAAGACAAGAAGTTATTTCTGTTGGTAAAGAATGGACTGAACTTAGAATGGCAAGACTTGGACACGCTTATTCTTTACAAATGTTAAAGGAATCAATAGATTCAGAAGTTCCCGGCTGGGGACCACATGATTTGATGGTGGAAGTGGATAGTAAAACTGGTGAAGAATTTAGTTTAGTAACAAGAGAGGAAAGATTTGGTGAAGGAGCAGGATGTGATTTAATGCAGCCTTTAAGATATGTAAATATACATCCCCTTTCTTTTGAAAGAGTTCAAGTTGTTTATGATCCAGAAAATGGAATAGATGTGGATGTTGATCCTGAACTAACTTTGGCGGATCTTTTTGAAGGTTTGGGTGCAACTTTTGATTTGTTGTTAGAACATGTAGTACGACCTTTCACAGGAGTTAATTAAATTTTTCAATAATTTCTTCTTCTACAAAATGTAATTTTCCCGGAATTATTAAACACTGAGGAAATTTATTAATTACTTTAACATCTTTAGCTTTACTAGTTTTAATACTTGGATTGTTAGAACCCAATTGAGCACAAGAAATAA
Source organism: uncultured Methanosarcinales archaeon (assembly GCA_964427985.1). Taxonomy (GTDB): domain Archaea; phylum Nanobdellota; class Nanobdellia; order Woesearchaeales; family JABIAG01; genus JABIAG01. Next base: position 9,782 of record CAYRWJ010000023.1, on the reverse strand, counting down.
TTACTGTTTCTGGTTCTAATCCTTTTTTGATTAAAAAATCAACTGCTTCTTTACAAGACATAAATTTGTTTTCATCAGGTCTAAGGTCAAGTAAAAAAAGAGTATGCAATCCAATAGATTGATTTTTATTATAAACATCTAAGGGAGTTTTAATATTTTCATTATCAAACGGAATCGAAGTTGTTTTTCCATATTTATATAATTCTAAACCAACAATCCCAATTGCATTAAGAATTGAAACATTATTAATTATTTTTACTTCAATATCTTTTTCTTTAGCTCTCTGCAATAAATCCATGTGAGTTGTAGCAGAAAAAGGATCGCCAATAACTAAGAAAGAAACCATTTTAGTTTTAGCGTCTTTTAATATAGTTTCTTCTGCTTTTTTTTCGACTAATTCTCTATCTGCAGGAATTATTTTTTTTTTGTAGAACTTTTCTAAATCTTCAATTGTAGCATTTGTTAATTGAGAAGTATAAGTTTCTAAATATATAACTTCTGATTCTTTTATTTTTTCTAACCCCTCTAAAGTAATTGAATTCTCATCTTTTAATCCAATCCCAATAATGTTTAAAGTCATACAATATTGGGGTTATTATGTATATAAAAAGGTTTTTATGATAATTAATCATTAAAAACAATAGCATTTAAAAAGGAGTATTTAATTCTTAATGTAAATGACAAACAAATATTGTCATAATGAGGAAAAATAAAATGAAAGGAACAGTAAAATTTTTTGATGGAACCAGAGGATTTGGTTTTATTGCAGGAGACGATGGAAAAGAGTACTTTGTACACCAAACTTCTTTAGGAGAAGGAGTAACATTAAATGAAAATGAGGCAGTTACCTTTGAAGTAGAAGAAGGAGATCGAGGTCCTAAAGCAGTTAATGTAGCAAAAGGTGGAGAAGAATCTGCACCTGCTGAAGAAGCAAGTGAAGAATCTGAAGAAGAAGCACCTGCTGAAGAAGCAAGTGAAGAAGCTGAAGAAGAAGCACCTGCTGAAGAAGCAAGTGAAGACTCTGAAGACGCAGAATAATTCTGCTTTTTTTTATTTTTTTTATTTTTAATTCTTATTTAGAAATTTAATTTTAAAGTATTTGTGTGGCTGAATGAGTTATTTTTACTGGGTAATTAGCTGATAAAAAGATATTAGTATAGAAAAAAGTATATTCTTGAGTATATAAATATTTAAATAGTTGAATCTCAAATAAAATAGAATAATTATGAGTTTTTGGCGAAACTCGGTGTTAAATTTTTGGTTTGAACTTTTTTGTATGATTCCTTGTTGGCGCAAGCAACCATTTGTTCTAGAGGTAATATTGGAAGACTTCAATATAAATGTTTCGATACTGTAAGCTATAGTTTATAGTATACAAATGGGGTGTTGTTTAAAAAAACTTCGCTATCAAAAAAAAACAAGGGGGCTAAAAAAATGGATTTTATCGTACAAAACGCATTAAAACAACAAGATGAAATGAGTACACCAGAAGTTGAGGTGGGACAAGCAAGTATAAAAGTAATAGGAGTTGGTGGAGCAGGCGGAAATATGGTAAATTGGCTCTACAAAAAAGGAGTTAAAGGCGCAGAAATAATAGCGTGTAATACAGATCAACAACATCTTAACATAACTGAAGCAGATAGAAAATTCTTAATTGGAAAAGATTTAACAAAAGGATTAGGATGTGGCGGATGGCCTGAAAGAGGCGCAGAAGCAGCACAAGAATCTATTTCACAAATAAAAGATATATTAAAAGAATCAGATATGGTATTTGTTTGTGGAGGAATGGGAGGCGGAACTGGAACTGGAGCATGTCCTGTAGTAGCTCAAGTATCAAGAGATGCAGGCGCAATAGTAATCGGAACAGTAACCATGCCCTTTGGAATCGAAAGAACCAGAGTTGATAAAGCAGAATTTGGACTAAAACAATTAAGCAGTGTTTGTGACACTGTAATTGTTATTGATAACAATAGATTAGTACAAATAGCTGGAAATCTACCAATTCAACAAGCATTTGCAGTAGCAAACGAATTAATCGCTACTATGATAAAAGGAATTGTAGAAACAATTGCAGTACCATCTTTAGTTAACTTGGATTATGCTGACGTAAAAACTATCATGACAAATGGTGGTGTAGCAGCAATCGGAGTAGGAAGTTCAGATACCAATAATAGAGTAGAAGAAGCAGTAAACGGAGCACTAAGTAATCCTTTATTGGATATAAATTATGAAGGCGCAACCGGAGCTTTAATACAAATCGTTGGTGGAAGTGACATGACCCTTGATGAAGTAAACCAAATTGGAGAAATTGTAACTGAAAATTTAGATTCAGATGCAAACGTAATTTGGGGTGCTAGAATTACCGAAGAAATGAAAGGAAAATTGACGGTAATGACAATAATAACTGGTGTAAGATCGCCTTGGATTGTTGGACGAGCTGAAGGAGAAGCAGAAACAAATGCACTAATGAATGACGAACTTGGGATAGAAATAGTGAAGTAAGATTCATTCTTGCCTTCACTTTTTTAATTCACCCCCAAATGCTATTAGACTGGTGAAGGCATCTTTTTTTCTTTTTTTAATAATCTTTTTAAATTAAATATGGTTTCTTAGTTAAATGCCCACAATAGTAAGATTGGATAGACATAGAAAAGATTTTGCTTTAGATGTAACTGCATTCTATAGACAAGAATTAACTAAACTAAAAGGTGTTCATTATTCTCCAGAACAAATTAGAACAAGTTTGGCAATAAGAGTGCTTCCATATTTTCAAGAATTAGCAAGGCAAGGAAATAGAAAAGTAACCCCTCAAAACTCAGTAACAAGAGTCCACCTGGTTTTAGAAGGAGAACAATTAATTGGGGTAAGAGAAACAACAGATTATGTGATGGACCAAGATGGCGAGGCAATGGGATTATCAAGACATTTAGTCTGGTTGTTAGCAGAACCAAAAGGAAGAGGAACAGGAACATTACTTTTAGATGATATGATTCAAAATGCAGATGGAGTTGATGCATTAGTTCTGAGTGTTGCTGGAAAAAATAGAAGAGCAAAAAAACTATATAGTTCAAAAGGATTTGAATATTGTTTGACATTCAAGGGAGACTCAAATTATTTAAGTCCCATGTTAACTTTTGTTTTACCAATAACAGATCTTGGAAGAAGAACATTACTTAGAGAAAGAAAATCAGCTAAGCTTTCTGTTTAATTCTTTCTTGAATTTTATCTTTAAGAGCAATACTTCCTTTTTTAACTTTTCTAAGTACTTTGTCAATTTGTTTTTTAGCAATACCCGACCATTGATAAAATGCTTCATCAAAATCTTCAACTCTTCCACCATAATTCTCAAAATAACACATAGATTCAATAGATTCTAAAAGTTTATTATCATTAATTTCATCAGAATACCCAATAGGAATAACTGCTTGTGGTCGTGCAGTATCTGGAATTTTAAGAATTCGTTTAATCATTCCTTCTTCAAAAGCGCTAACAAAAGTAGCAGAAAGACCTAAATCCGTAGCTCTTAACAACAAATTTTCAATAGCTAAAGCACAATTCTGAACAGAGTATAACATTTCACCTCTAACCCCATAATGACGTTTAACATCCTTTATTAAAGCTACAACAACAATAATTAAAGGCGCCTGTGAAATCCAATTTTGTTGAAAACAAGAATCAGCAACTTGGTTTTTTGAATCTTGATTTTTAACAAGAATAAACTTCCAAGATTGTAAATTACCTGAAGAAGGTGCTTTACGAGCAGCATCTAATAATTCTATAACCTCATCCGCAGAAATCTCTTTGTCTTTAAATTTTCTTACACTTCTTCTTTTGTTAATTGCATCCTCAACATTCATACTGGTTTTTAGAAGAATTAGTTAATAAACTTTGCGTTATTTATACTAAGTACTCTATAAGGTTATTAAATATTTTCATCAATTTTTAATATATCCTTTCTTGGAATTGTTGCATCTATTTTTAATTCCCAAATTCCTGCGGTAATGTCCTTATCTCCCAAACTTTCTTTTTTTGCCTCATTTAGGGCTTTAGTTAAATCCGTATCTTCAGAAATGTGTTTCTCAACTAAGCTTTTAAAAAAATCAAAGTCATCCAAACCTCTTTTAAACTTTTTAGGTAGTTTTTTATAAACTGGTTTGCTTCGAGGATCAATATAAAGTAGAACTGGTTTGTGACTTTTAAGTTTGTTTTCAATAAGTTTAATGATTAAACTTAATTTTTGTTTGTCTCTAAGGGGTATATGTTTCCCCTCCCATTTCTCTTGAATAAATTTTGCTGATCTAAGATTATATTCTAATCTTTCAGGCCCCCTTTTGGCAAAACCTTCCGCAGCAGATTTTTTAAATGTAATGTGAACTAAGTCTTCTTTTGAATCTACTTTTTTTTCTATTTTTTCTTCAAAGAAGTTTTGAAGAGAAATCTCCATAAATTGAATATGTGGTTTAAGACCATCTTTTTTAATGTTATCAATACATATTGAGGAGGTTCCATGATAAAATAATGCATCCCTTATTTCACGTTCCCAAAAAGAGTTAATGTATGTTTCTCTTTTTTCTTTAAATTCTTTAATTTGAGAGAATAGTTCTTGAACAAGTTCAAGAATGCGGTTTCTAGAATATTCATCAACTTTTTTTAATCCTTGTATTTCTTCGTTTGTTAACTCTGAAGCTAAGTTTTCTCCAATATTTTGTTCTTCTTGTGTAATTCTATTTTGTTCTATGATGCTTTTTTTAATAGCTTCTAAAGCTGAACAAAATTCATCTAAGTATCTTTTTAAATCATTCAGTTTATTTCACCATAAACTTGAACTGCATCCTAAATCAATAAGTTCTTTTTCTAATTCATTAACTAAAAAATTTTTCTTTTTAATTAGAGAAAATTCGATTTCTGAGATTTCTCCTTTAATAATGCTCATTACTTTTGTTTTTGATTTTTTAACTTTTTTTCCTCTTAATAAATTTGGGACCCATTTTCGCTTTTTAATGAAGGTTTGTTCAAGTTTTTTAATTGTTTTAGTGTTTGTCTCTAGTTTTTTTATAAGTTCAGGTTCTTCAACTACTTGTTTTTTTCTTTTTTTTAAAAACCACATTTTAATTATATATCTCTTAGTTATGTTAAATTAATCTAAGATTTGTGATTAATAAACTTTGCGTTATTCGTTATAACAATCTCATAACAAAAACTTTATAATGATTAAATATAATAGTTCATCATGGTAAGAAGATATAGACCCATTGCATTTAAAAAAGGTTTTCCAACCTTTGCTACATTATTGTTCATCGTTGGAATACTGTGGTTATTAGCTGAACTAAATATATTAAAATTTGATGTACCTTGGTGGCCAGTAATACTTATTGTGGTAGCAATCGGATTATTAATAAATAGAAAAAAGTAAGTAGCAAAAAGCTTTTATATTCTTGTAATTAAATAATAGAATGTATTACGAAAAGTTAGTTGAAATCTATGAAAAGTTAGAATCAACATCAAAAAGATTAAACAAAACACATTATGTTTCTGAATTACTAAAAAACATTTCTAATGAAGACTTATCAGAAATAATTTTATTATTGCAAGGAAAAGTATTCCATAACTATGATGAAAGAAAAATCGGAATAGCATCAAAATTAGTAATGAAAGCATTAAATATTGCAACAGGAAAAGATGTTGAAGATATTATAGCAAATTGGAAAAAAACTGGTGATTTGGGTGATAGTGCAGCAGAATTAATAAAACAAAAAAGTCAAAAAACATTATTTCAAAGTAAACTAACTATTAACAAAGTCTTTGATAATATACAAAAAGTGGCGTTGATTGAAGGAAAAGGAACCGTTGATAAAAAATTAAAATTAATTGCCGAATTATTAACTTCTGCTTCACCACAAGAAGCAAAATATATAATTAGAACAGTATTAGAAGATTTACGAGTTGGTGTTGGTGACGGAACATTAAGAGATGCAATAACCTGGGCATATTTACCAATTCCTAAAACTATTTTTTCTAAATGTTCAAGATGTAAAAAAGAAATGCCAAAAATAAAAAAATGTCTTTATTGTACAGAAGAATTAGAAAAAGTAAAAGAAAACAATGAAGATAGAGGCAAATATAACCAACTTTTAGAAATAATACAAAACGCATATAATTTAACAAATGATTTTGGACAAGTAGCATTAATTGCAAAAACAAAAGGAATAATTGGATTAAAAAATATTACTTTAAATCCAAACACTCCAATAAAAGTAATGTTATATCAAAAAGCAAAGAATTGGAAAGATGCATTTGAAAGAGTAGGAACTCCGGCGGCAGTAGAATACAAATATGATGGGTTTAGAATACAAGCACATGGAAAAGAAGGAAATGTAAAGTTATTTACTAGACGGCTAGAAGAAGTAACAAAACAATTTCCTGACGTAGTAAAATGGGTAAAAGAAGAGGTTCAAGCAGAAGATTTTATCATAGATGGCGAAATAATAGGGATCGGAAAAGACGGTAAATTTTTACCATTTCAAAACATTTCACAAAGAATTAAACGAAAATATGATATAGAAAAAATGATAAAAGATTTGCCGGTAGTTGTAAGAATTTTTGATATAATGGAATTAAATGGAGAAAATTATCTTAAAAAAGCGTTTAAAGAAAGAAGAAGCGCATTGCAAAGAATTGTAAAAGAAACTTTGAATTTTAAATTAGCAAAACAAATCATAACTTCAGATATACAAACAGGAGAAGAATTTTATCAAGATTCAATAACTAAAGGAAATGAAGGAGTAATGGTAAAGAATTTAGATGCACCCTACAAACCAGGAAGTAGAGTGGGATATGGGGTTAAAATAAAGTCTACTATGGACCCTTTAGATTTAGTTATAGTTGGAGCAGAATGGGGAAAAGGAAAAAGATCTGAATGGTTATCCTCGTTTATTTTAGCATGTCAAAACAATGATGGAAGCTTATTAGAGATTGGGAGAGTTGGAACAGGAATAAAAGAAAAAAAAGAAGAAGGAATAAGCTTTGGAGAATTAACAAAATTATTAGAACCCTTAATTTTATCTGAAAAAAATAAGATAGTTAAAGTAAAACCAAAAATAGTATTATCAATAGAGTATGAAGAAATACAAGGTTCGCCATCTTATTCATCAGGGTATGCTTTGCGGTTTCCAAGATTAAAAGGCATTAGAATAGATAAACCAGTGAAAGAAATCGCAACAATACATGAAGTAGAAGATTTATATGAAGAACAATAATAATTATAAATGAAAATAGATTAATTCTTTTAATGAAATGTCGATGTCCAAAAGACCATCCTGAATTTGATTTTGGAGGCACACTTGAGTTAGAAACAAGTGAAATTCAAGATGTATCAAAAGTTGATTCTAAAGATGAACTAGATCTTCCACCCGAAATTTTAGAAGATTTACCTCCTTTCGAAGAAAGAGAATTAGAGAAAAAGAGTTCTGATGAAACTCCTGTTTTTGATTTGGGAAATTTAAAATATGTTGCAATAGTTAGACATGGTGATTATTCTAGTTCAAGTTCTTATGGAGGTGTTCTTTTAGATAACGGAAAAGAACAAATGCGTTATTTGGCAGAACAATTTAGAGAACGAGTTTTTGGACACGAAAGACGTGAAACAAAAATTCAAGTAATAACTTCTTCTGCAATCCGCGCTTTGTTAAGTGCAGCAGTATTTTGTAGAAAAGCAGGAGTGGACTGGAGTTTAACACAATTTGAACCTTATTTATGGACTGGATGCAGTGCACCTGCTGAAAATTATGAACATGATGAAGATACCAAAAAAACACGTTTTTTTGATATGATAACGAGAAATAATGATAAAGGGGCATTAGTTTTCTTTTCACATTTAGAATTTTGTTGTTCTGCTCCTGGAATGTTTCTAAAGAAAACATTAGATTTACCTGATGAAGTTCGTGAAACTCCAAATGGTCAAAAAGTATGGCTTGGAGAATTAGAAAAAGGAACAATGTTTTTATATGATGTACAAAACCAAAGATATGAATTATTGAGATTAGAACAATAAATTAAAAAAGAAAAAATTATTTTTTCTTAACAAACATTATTATAGCCCAAATTACAATCAAAGCGATAATTGCACTAATGCTATAAATCCAAGCATTACTTCCCTCTTCTTCTTCTGGCTCACTAATTGGAGTTGGTTTTGGAGTAGTTTTTGGTGTTGTTGTTGGTGTTGTAGTTGGTGTAGGTCGATCTACAGAACAACTCTTAGACACACTTGGTTTTGAGTTAAGTGTTCCACAAGTATTTGCATCAAAACAATCTCTTGTTTGTGTACTGCTTGTACAAGCTGACCAGCTGGCACAAACCCAACTTTCAGAACATTCTAGTGTAACATAATCATCATCACTTCTACTAGATCCGCCTGTGGGTCCTACGTATTCTGTTGGAGGAAGAGTTCCAAATACTCCAAATAAACTAAAATGAGTTACATTTGCCCAAATTTCATTACTTGCAGTATCCAATCCTTGAGATGCTTCTAATTCCCAAGCCGAACTTGAGGTGTTATAAAAGTAAATCTTTAATGTAGATTCATCTATAGTTAAATTAGTAACATCTTTTTGGGAATAATTGATTTCAATACGAGCCCAAGTAAGATTACTTGAAATGTTTCCATTAGCAAGAATATCAATTCCAGTTAAAGACTGATAATTTCCTGGAGCCGATGATGGAACTTCCACACTTATGGCAATGGCAGTGCTAGTAATAACATCATCAAACTCAAATGTAATATTAGTATTTGAATCAGGGAAACTAACATTTGTTGATGTGTTTGCTGCAGCAGACATAGTATTTAATGAAAGACCGGTTAAGTTTCCAGTTTTATTAATAAACGTACCGTTTAATGTAATATATGAATTATCTAATTCAAGAGATGCATTATTTGAGAAACTTAATGTACCATTAATACTTATATTATTGTTTTGTACCAAGGTATGTGCATTAATAAACCAATTAACTACAATTGAACTTTGATTTGTTGCATTAAACCCAAAATATGTGTTGTTAAATATTCTTGAGTTAGTAATATTTGAATCTGCATCAATTTTTAATCCAACATCATTTACGTTAAAAGTATTATTTTCTAAAAGATTATTTGGTGCTTCTACTGAAAGACCGACAGAAAAATTACTAAATGTATTATCATAAATAAAGTTGTCAGATCCATCATATAAAAATAATCCTTTTAAAGCATAGTTTGCTCCATCAAATATATTAAGAGTTAAATTAGTTTCAGATGTTAATTCTAATCCCACAGTTCCTATATTGATGTTTGAAGCAGAGTAATTGTTTCTATCAAGAGTGTTGCTTGACATGATAATCTTAGTTGAATTAAAAAATCCAATAATTGCTCCACCTGATAAAGATGAATTGGTTGTGAAGTTATTTCCACTAAGATAATTTGATGAAATAGTTGTAAAGTTAGCATCATTTAAACCTATTATTCTGCCTCCATTTAAACCACGAGTACTAAAATTATGTAAACTTTTAGCTAAGTTATCAGTAAGTCGAAGATTACTTAATGTGTTTGAAATACTATTAAATAAACCTAAAACCATTCCACCATAAACTGTTCCAGTTTCACTAGCACTCATATTTACTAAATTTTCTGAGATGTTATTAGAATCTACTAATGAATAATTAGATAAATAAAATCCCAGAATTGTAGCACCATTAATGGCAGAAGATGAGTTAACATTATTGTTAGATAAAACATTTCTTAAAATACTTAAATT
>CAYRWJ010000022.1:0-15640 GCA_964427985.1 uncultured Methanosarcinales archaeon | reverse complement strand
AAACCAGAAGTTTCAAAAATGAAAAAACAATTAAAAGAGTTAAAAATTAAAAAAGCTAATGTTATTAAAAATAAAAAAAATATTATTAATGGGTTACGTGAGGTATACAAAAATGTCTAAAATAATTAGTATAGTATCATTAAAAGGAGGTGTTGGTAAAACAACTACGGCAATTAATTTAGGTAGTTCGCTTTCTCAAGACTTCAATAAAAAGGTTTTAATCTTGGATTCAAATTTTTCTTCACCAGGAGTGGGTTTACATTTTGGGGTTGTTAATCCAGAAAATACAGTTCAGGATGTTCTTTCAAACAAAACTAAAATTAACAACGCAGTATATAAAATCAATACAGGATTGTATATTATGCCTGCTAATTTTTTATCTAAAAAAGTTGATATGTTTACTTTAAAAAATAAACTTAATGATTTAAGACAATATTATGATTATATCCTTTTGGATACTGCTCCTGCAATTAATTCTTCAACTATTACTGCTATTTCAGCTTCAGATGAAGCTTTGGTTGTTAGCAACCCTGATTATTTAGGATTAAGTGCAACTTTACGTACAGTTCAATTAATCAATCAAAAACAAATTCCTTTAAGAGGCATTATTCTTAATAATGTTAAGAATAAAAGTTTTGAGTTAACAAAACAAGATTTAGAACAGGCTTCAAATGCAAAAATAATTTCTACAATACCTTCAAGTCAACAATTTAGTGAAGCTATGATAAACACCACATCTTTAGTATTACATAATCCGAAATCGACAATTTCAAAATTATACAAAGATCTTGCTGCTAAAATTTCAGAAACTACTGTTGTTAAAGACCCATTTAAAAATAAACTTAAAAAGTTATTTAAAAAAAGTATTACTCAGGAGGAAGTAGAAAAATTATTAATCGAAAATGAAATCAAATAAACACCCAATTCAGGAAGAAAAAGAAGTTTTGCTTTTTGGAACTATTACAATAGTATTTTGTTTAGTTATTATTATGGCTATTTGGGCTCCGGTTTCTATATCGGGAATTACAGGAAATGTAATTTTTGAATCGGATAATTCACAAACTTTAATCAATTATGACAACATTTCTTTAACTAACATAACTAAAAGTATTGCTTCAAGCGCATTAATGCAAGCAGAAGAGGACATTATAGAAATGAAAAATGATGGATTGGGCATTGTTTTTGTTAATGATACTTTAACCGATGCTAAGAAATTTTTTGATGGTGAAAATTATACTGAACTTTTAAATCAAATTAAAAAGATTAAGGATAAAACAGAAAGAGCAAATGCAAAAACATTAATTGTTCGTGCTCAGAAAAATGCAGATTTTTTTGTTGATTATGAAAAAGTTTTAGAAAAAACAAGATTAATTAATGATAAAAAGTATCAAGCATATGAACTTAAAGATACATTAAAAGTTGAATTAATTAAAGTATTAGAACTTAATAAATCAGATATTGATTTTTCTTCAGTTATAACTTTAATTAACTCAGCAGAAATTTCATTTAATGAAGAACGTTTTGATGAAGCTGAAGAAATTCTTTCAACACTTAATTATGAAGTTGATTTAATTCAATCTGAAAACACTTTAGTTAAAACTGTTTATCGTGCGGGAAGAGAAAATATTTTTACTTTTATTAAAGACCATTGGATTAATATTTTAATTACAGTTTTAATCATTTTAGGCATTAGTGTTTTAAGTTATAATAGAATTCGTCTTAGAATTTATAAAGTGAAATTTCAAAATATGAAAGTTGAAAAAGAAGTTTTAATGGATTTAATTAAAAAAGCACAACTTGATTATTATCAAAATCATAAAATCGATAAAAAAAATTATGAGATTAAATTTAACAGTTACAAAGATAGAGTTAGTTCAATTAAACGCCAACTACCGGGATTACGTGCTAAAATTAAAAAAATTGCTAATTTAAAGAGGTTTTTATGATACCTATTGAAAGTTTTAGAATGTGGAGATTAATTGATTTTATAGCGATTATAATAATTAGTATTATTTGGACTATTACAACTTCATTATTGGTTACTTTTCCATTTAAAACTAGTTTTTTTATGCTTTTATTAATTACTTCCATTCTTGCAAGTTTTGTTGCTTTATTTATTAGAAGAGCGGGTTCTATCACCGCGTTTTTCACCATTTCAGGACTTTTAACATTTTGGTCTAACAATTTTGGTACAGGATGGGAAAAAGTTATTATTTTAATGGTAGTGGGAATTATTTTTGAACTTTCATTTTTATTAATTAAAATTAAGATTAACTCTGTTCCAATTGATATAGTATTAGGTGCTGCCTTTTCTAATCTTGCCATTCCAATTTTGATTTTGATTTTCATTGAAACTAAAGCATCAGAATTACTTAAATATGCATTTAATTTTGCAGCTACTGCATTTATCATTGGAATTATTGGTGCAATAATCGCATATATTGTTTGGTTTGAATTAAAACGTTTAAAATGGGTTATTAAGTTTGAGTATAAAGTATAACCACAATAACCAAACTTAATGCTCAGAACGAAGGCAATTCTTGCCAAAGTGATGTTGTATTAAGTTTGAGTATCAAGTTTAAAGTCTAACTTAAAAGAAAGTCTTAAATAGAAGAAAACTATTAATTTATTATGTTTGAAAAACTTGATAAACAATTAGGAACTTTACCTGAAGGATTTATTGTTGGAGTTGTTACTAAATCTAACAATTACCAAGATATTAATATGCATCTTCTTGATTATTTGATTACTAATCAGGGCGCTTCGGGAAGTTATGTTACAATTAACCGACCTTATTTAAATGTTTTAGATATTCTTAAGAATAAAAAAATTGATACTAGCAAACTTCATTTTATTGATTGTATTACTAAAAAGCTGGGAGGAACAATTCCTAAAACTGATAATTGTCAGTTTGTTTCTTCTCCGTCTCATCTTACAGAATTAAGTATTGCTTTACATAATTATTTTACTAATTCTACTGAAAAAAATAGGTTTCTTCATTTAGATTCTCTTTCCACACTTTGCATTCATAACAACCCAAAAGATGTGATTAAATTTATTCATTATGTTACGGGTAAGATGAGGGTTTTTGGTCTTAAAGGTGTTATTATTTCTCTTAGAGAAGAAACTGATAAAAGATTAATTTCTGAGCTTAGTATTTTTTGTGATAAAATGATTAAAATTTAGAATTATTCTGTGTTTCCAAATACTTCTTGATCGGGATAAACTATCATTCCGTCATCTGTTATTTGTGATGCTACTATTTTTTTCTTATGTTTTTCTCCTCGCATTTTTAATACTTCTATTGCGTTTTCTCTAATGTCTCCACGTTTAAAATTGTACATTACTACAACCCCATCTGCTAAAAATTCTTCTACTCCTGTTGTTGAAAATACTTCAGGTATCTGTTTTGTTTCCGTTATTAGAAATGATGTTGCCCCTAATTTTTCAAAAAATCTAAATAACTGCTCTATATAAATACGATATGAATCATCTTTTCCTGTAAATGCTGAAGCCACTGCAGTAAGTGAGTCTACAACGACTATACTTGGTTTGTAATGTTCAGGCAGTACTACGGGATCTATGTCAATTAGTAACTCTCCTTTTTCTTTTTCTAACATTCCCTCTACACTTCTTGCTATTTCAAATGGACTCATTCTTTTTAACATTAAATTTCCTTTTTTGATTAGTTTTTGTGGGTCCCATCCAAATTCTTCCATGTGACTTATTAATCGTTCTTCGCTTTCCTCAAAACTCATATAAAAACATTTATCTCCTTTTTTTGCATGATGTATTAAAGTTTGTAAACAGAATATTGTTTTTCCACTTCCTGCCCCTCCTGCAACTAATACTGCATTACCTTGGGGTATTCCATTTTCAAATAAATCATCAAATCCTGGCACTCCGGTTTTTATGTATTCTCTTCCTTTTTTTCTTTTATTAGGAATTTTGTTTATTATATGTTTTGCTGGAGCTCTTTGTTCTTTTATTTGAGCTTCTTGTCCAGTTATTTTTCCCCGTCTTAATTCATCATTTATTTCAGCTTTTACTGATTTCATATCAAACTGTTTAGTATTTTTATCCTTAGAAGCGAGTTTTTCAGTCTTCTTAGTTACTAACTTTTTCACAACTCCTTCTGCCATAGGCATTAATGGCCCTTTTATCACTTTTGGTTTAATCTTCTTATCTTTTTTAAATTTTCCAGAAATTTTTTCTTTTATCTTTTTCATATTAAAAAATTTACTTTTAGAATTCTTTTTTTTACTTTTAACTTTCTTAAGCTTTGCTTGAGATAAAAAATCTTTTGATTTTGTTTTCTTCTTCACCATAATCTATTTCTCTAAACTAGCTATATAAATATTTCGTTTTAGCTCAAACCGTGTTCTTGAAAGCATTTAACATATTTTTGATCTGTAACTAACAAATGCACTTTAAGCCATTCTTTAAGAAAATCTAAAAACATTTTGCCATCATATTTTCCGTTGTCATATAATTGTTTAAACCCAATTACTTTTTCTACTAATTTTATGTGTTCGGCTATGTGTTCGGCAGTTCCTTCATATTTAAATTTTTCAAAATATTTTTCTTCTGTTGAAAAGTGAACTCTTACAAATTCTATTAGTTCGTTTAATATTTGGTTTCCTTTTTCTTTATCTTCACTTAAATCAGTTTCATGTACTTTATTAACTATTCCAATAAGTGTTTTATGTTGATCATCTATTTCTTTTACCTGTACGCTCATTGATTCATCCCATTCAATAAAATTCATTTTTGCCTCGTTTCAACATATCTTTCATATGCTGGAAATAGCATATGTTCTTCTGCGCTAACTCTTTTTACAACTGCTTGGATTATTGCTGCAAGTTCTTTTTTAAACGCAACACTTTTTATTAAGTTTTCAACAGTTTCTTGTGAATATTTTTCAAAAAATGCCATTGCTACTTTTGAAATTTCCATCATTTCTTTTGAAAACGTCAGTCCTAGCTTTTTTGCTTCTGCATTTCCGCTTTTAGATAACGCAGGATATAACAGTTTATCTTCTAAATCTAAGTGGGTTACAAGAGTAGTTTTTAACCCCTTTAATTCGTTAATTAGACTTGCACCATCTGGGGTTTCTTCACTTATCTCTGAATTTACCGCTCCAAATAATTGTCCAATTTCCTCGTGTTCTTGTTTTAGTTGTTGGATTAAATTCATTTTTTTCCTCGTTTTTTTCTTTGTTTTTGTTTTTTAATAATTGTTTTAGGTTTTACTTTACTCACAACCTGTTCTGCAACCTCTTTTAAGGGTTTAGCTATCTTTTTTGTTGTCTGAACTACCTTATTCACACCCTCTTCTGCTAAGGGGGTTAACGGGCTTTTAATTTTTTTAATTGCAACTTTTCCATGTTTTTTTGTTGTATCTTTTACTTTTGCTTGTGAAAACGTTTTCCCTCCTAGACCTAAGCTAGTTTTATTTACTCCCGTTCTTAGTATTGCTAGTTTCATTGAAGCCAGAATCCTATTTAATGAATCTATTAGCGATTGAAGTTCAAATATTCTACTTTTGTCTAATTGAATATCAAGTTTCCCGTTAGTAATTTCATTTACTTTAGCAGTCAATTGTCTAAGTGGACGGGTAATTCTTCTTGAAACAAAAAAACCCATAACTAAAGATAATAAAAGTATAACTCCCCCAATAATACCTGAATTTTTAATTAATACTTTTTTATAAGATCCAGTTATCTCTTCTAGATCTATTTTTGCCACTAATCCAAGGTCAACAGAACTTACATATTGTGAAGCAGCAATCACTGGCTCATTTCTATAATCTAGAGACGCTCTGAAAATTAGTTCATTTCCTAAGAGTGCTTGTCTCATTGGTTCTGCACTTATTCCTCCGTCTTTTTCGGATATTAATGCTTCTCTTCCAAATAATGCGTCACCTTCAAATAACCTTTCAAAAATAAAATTTATTTCCCCTTCTACCTGCATTGCAACTAAAACTTCCCCTGTTTCGCCTAAGCCAGTTTTAGATTCCACTATATTTTTCATTTTATCCAGAGTTAATACTGTTATTCCTACACCCAATAACTTTTTTTCTTGTATGAACGGCCCTGAAACCATCATTTTCAATTCATTATTTTCATTTACAAAATATACTGCATTTTTTTCTTTTCCTTTCACAAAAAATTCTTTATCCGCAACATCTTTTCCACAAAAATTATCATCAGTAGATGAAACAACAATTCCATCTAACCCAATAACACAAATTCTTTCAAAATCTTCAATTGGCTCTTTTGCATCATTAATTATTTTTGTTAATTTATTTAATGCTTCTTGATTTGTTTTATCTTCATTATATTTTTCCAATTCTATTTTTAATTGTGTTTTACTGGTAATTAATTTCAGTCTTTCAATATTTTGATTCATATACGTTTCAATATGTTCTGCTCTTGATTCTGAAATTGCAAGTAAGTTAGAACTAACCTGAGCTTCCATTATTTTTTGGGAGGCATCATAATACATCACGCCACCTATTAAACTACTTATTAAACCAACTAAAATAAAAGCAGATATTATTAATATGTTTAATTTCATTAGTTACGCCCTCGTTTTATTAGTCCTTTTTTCAATAATTGTTTTGACGTTAGTGCCTTTACTTTGGTTTTTGAGAGTGGTTGAATAAATTTTAACTCCCTTAGGTTTATTGCATTTAGTTTAACTTTAGTACTTTTTTTTATTAAACCTTTATCCAACAAAGTTCCTACTGTTAAAATATTTTTTTCCATTTTATATCTTTTTTGAGTTTCCTACTCCTTTAGCTACTTTGTATATTTTCCAGAATCCCCATGCCATTATAGCAAAACCAACTATCCCCAGAAAGTGGTGTACGAGTCCATGATATACTGTTCCTTCTGCTATTGGGATGAATGTAATTCCAAAATGGTGCAAACCATCAGTAATCATATTTATTCCTATAAGAATAAGTCCGGATGCTATCATTTTCATTCCTTTTCCTAATCCTTCTGCAAACATTCCTGCAGCCATAAAAGCTAAAATCACCATTGATATGATCATTATTGTTTCGAATGTATGTGCAAAAATTGTCCATCCATTTTCTGCATGATCTTCATGGTCTTCTTGTGCTAGAACTGCGGACATTATTAACAAACTTAATACAACTAAACCTAACATTATTAAACTTTTTAATTTCATTTTTCACCTCTTTTTAAAACATCTTGAACATTAACTTTTTTTGTTTTATTTTTATTCGCTATCAATCCAGACTTTAATAATTGTTGCGTCCCTATCTCTTTCGATTTTCCTGTTAAAATATTATATACTGTGTTTTTAAATTTTTCTACAATCTCTTTTGATAGAATTCCTTGGTCATCAAGCTCTGAAATATATGTTTTTATTGCCTTTTCAGTTATTCCTTTTTGTTCTTTTAATGTTTTTAATTCTTGTTCTCCCAAGGGTCCAAGATATTTCTTAAATATTATATTTAATCTTTTTTCTACATCAATTTGAGAAGAGAATAAGAGTTTTATTGATTTTATGTTTTTTACTGGTTTTAATGGGATTGTAAATGAGAAAGTTGTTCCTTTTTTATATTCTGATTCCACCCAAATTTTTCCATTTTGTGATTCTGCTATTCCTCTACATATTGCTAATCCCAACCCCGTTCCACCGGATTTTCTTTGGTACATTCCTCCTACTTGATAGAATGGTTCGAATACTCTTCTCAGATCTTCTGGTTTTAGGCCTATCCCTTGGTCTTTTACACTAAATTGAATCATTCCGTGAACCAGTCTAACTGTAAGTTCTATTGTACTATTTGGGGGAGAGAATTTTTTAGCATTATTTATCAAATTTCTTAATATTTGGCAAACTCTATCGGGGTCTAATTCTATTATTGGAAGTTTATCGAATTTTGTTGCAATTTTTATTTTCTTTTCAGGCAAGAATCCGTCCATTTCTTTTAGTAATCTTTTTACACCATCTAAAGGGTGTTCTTTTACAAAATTAAATTTTAGTCTTGCTGCTTCTATTCTTGATATTTCTAGAAAATCTACAATTATTCTATCCAACCTTTCAGTATTTCGCAAAACTATCTCTACAGATTCTTTTTGTTTACTGTTAAGTTTTCCAAAGAAATCTCCCTGTAACATTTGTAGTTGTGCTCTCATAGGGGTCATTGGACTTCTTAATTCATGAGAGGTTATGGATAAGAATTCTGTTTTAGCTCGTTCTACTTGTTTATGTTCTTCATCCATCTTTTTTAATGCCTTTGCTGTTTTGTTAAATGCTAACCCTAATTGTTCTAGTTCATCACCTGATTTTATATCTAAATTAATGTCAAAATTTCCTTTCTCTATTTCAGTTGTTGATTGATATAATTTTCTGATTGGATTAGTTATTGATTTAGAAAAGTATAAGCTTAAAAAGATAGAAATAATTATTGTTACTATAAGTATTGTTAATATTAACTTCATGACCTTATTTACTGGTGCTAATATTTCTTCTTTTTCATGTATTATAAATAATGACAATCCTATTCCTTCAAAAGTTTTATATCCATTTGAATGAGCATGAGAATATATTGCTTCTTTGTTTAGAATAGTTGAATAACTTGACCAATACCTTGATTGTTTATCTATTAACTTTTCTTTAGGTAATTCTGAAGCAGCACTAAATATTTCAAATTCTTTTGTTGCATAAACTAACTTCCCATTTTTGTTTATCAATTCGAGGTATTCTGTTTTGTGTTCTTTTAATTTATCTCCTTTTATTATTTGAATTATTTCTTTTATGTTATATACTACTTTTATAACACCTAAAAAGTTTTTTTCTTTATCTTCTAAAGGTACTGCGATTTCTATTGAGTGCATTCCTGCACTTTCATCATATAATACTTCACTTACATATTGCCCTTTTTGTTTTGCTTTTTGCCACCATTCTTCATCTGCTTGATAGTAATCTGATGTTTTTTGTGTTTGTGCTATGTTTACTCCATATTTGTTTGTTACAAATACCTCCACAAAAATAGGAAACCCATATACTTCAGTGTAAAATTCTTTTAATTCAAATTCTTCTTTTATTTCTTTTGACAATGAATTTTCAATTATGTTTTGCATAAATGTTGTTGTTTGTTTTGCATTTTTCCATTCTCTGTCTTTCTTTTCTATATATGCTTCTCTCCCTTGCATTAAATCAAATTGGTTATTTGAATTTATTAATACCTCTTCGTAAGCTAAATCAAAAGCATATGCTTGTGTTATTTCTGTTCGTCTATATATTATCCTATCTATTGCGTTTATTTTTTCTTCTGCTAACAATACTAGTTCATTTCCAACTTCTTCTTCCAATATTGCTCTGCTTTGCATTATTGAAAAAATACCCGATATTATCATTAACATAACTAATATTCCAAATGCCAAAAATAATTTTTTTCTTATTGAGAAGGTTCTTACAATTAACTTTTCTTTTTTATTTTTTGTTAAAAAATAAAATAAAGTTATTAAAATAATTATTCCAATTAAAATGTAAATTATCCAAGATGTTATTCCTTTTTCTTCACTTATGAACTCTGTTATTTCATCTATAACTACTATTGCTCCAACTTTATCAGCCCCTGCGTCATAAAGTGCAAACCCCCCACTTATGAAAGTTTTATCACCCACCTTACAGGTTTGTAGTACATTTCCTGAATCGGAAATTTTCTTTATGTCTTCTTCTGAAAAACAATTTTCACTAAAAATAAATTGATCTTTTCGAGTAGTATCAATTATAACGTATTCTTTAAGATCATCATAATTGTTTCTTAAATTTTTTACTTCTCTAACTTCTGCCCATTTTTGTGGATCAATATATTTTTTTTGTACGATAACACCATAATCAAATCCAGTTCTAGTTTTCATTTCTTCTATGAAGTGATCTATTTCTTGTCCAAACTCAACATACCCTATTTGTTCTTCACCAAGATAGTAGGGATGTACAACTCTTAGTGCAAATGCGGTCTTTCCTAATTCTATTCCTGACCCCCACGATTTAGATTTTTTAGATTGATCATAAGTAATTCTTGTAATAAGATCATTGTATATATTTTTATTATGTATTCTTAAGAATACGGTATCATTTAAAGTTTCGTAGTAAAAATGGGTCACTCCATAAAATTCTTTATTTTTTTCAAAGAGTTCTTGGGATAACAAGTATAATTTTTCTCTATCTCCCTCAATAAATACTTTTTTGTGTTCTTCTTCTTTCATAAATTCTGTTAACAATCCTTGAATTATGTTTATGTCTCGTGTTTTGATTTCATCAAATAACTGTTTTGATACATCTACAGTCTTTATGAAAAGTTCTGCTATTGATGGTTCAATCTCTTTAACTTTTTCAAATTCTGCTTCTTCTTCTTCAGCTTCATATTCATCAAGATATGTGGAAGATCCAAGAAAGAATGAATAACCATCTTTTGTTTTTACATTTATACAATGATGATAAGTATATTTTTTTCGAACATTTCCGTTTATATCTGCCCAATCATAAAATCCTTCAGAATCTTTACATGGTCGGGATTGCATTGTTTCATCGATTATATTCCAAATAATTGGAAATCTTTCTTTAAATGCATCATATGACCCGTCACGTATTTTGGGGTCTGGATGAAAATCTAGAATTCCGGTTTCATGATTTATTAAATAAGTATAACCTGTATTTCCAACTTGTTGTACTGCAATTTTTTGAAATGTTGAATCTCTTTTTTATCGTCAAGGGTCTTATCTAAATTTGCATTAATATATATTTCTACCTGTTTTGAAATATCTAACGCTCTTTGTTCTATTCGATCTTGTGCAAAAACATTTTCTTTTTCAGAATTTGCTGCTAAACCATTCAAAGATAAAAGAAGTGAAAAAATAATTAGAAATAAGATAAGTTTATTTGTATTATTCACCCCTTTTTTCATTATCTGCCTCTTTTTTTTTACTTAACTTTTCCAACATCTATTACTTTATCTACAAACATACTGCATTCATTTACTAATTCTGAGTGTTCTTTCATGCTTAAAGAATAAAATACTGCTTTTGTTTTGCTTTCTTTTATTTTATTAATTAATGATGATAAAAATTTAGCTACTGGTGCTTTTTTGGTGTATACCATTAAACTTGTCAATGAATCAAAGATTAAATAACTAAACTCATGTCTTAAAAATTTACTAATAACTATTGACAATTCTGTTAATGCACCTGGTGAACTCACAAAATATATTGAATCTGATTCATTTGGTGCTTTTTTAATTGTTTTAGAAATTGCATCAATAAAAACTATATTTTCAGTATTTACCTTATTTTTTTTAAACATTTCCTTAAGAGAATCCGCAGTTTTATTTAACGTAACATAACATACACTTTCTTTAGACAAACTTTTTACAACACGAACTATCTCCGTATTGTATTCTGCACTGGGCATTAAAAGAAGTATTGTTTTATTTGATGTTAACTCATCTGAAATCTCCATTTTAATTCCCCACAATTTTTTTAACTTTATTCACCAAATCATGTATGTCAAAGGGTTTTTGTATAAAATCTACAATATTTGATTGTCCTAACAAATCTTCTTTTTCTGCTTCGGAAGTTCGTACAACACTTAAATATGCAATTTTGGTTCCTTTAATTTGTTTTACAACATCTTTTACAGGAGTTCCTGGCATCATAATATCCATCAATATCAAATCAATTTTTTGTGCAGGTAATTTTTTTAAACAATCATCTCCATTTACCGCAGTTACTACAACATACCCATTTTTTTCTAGTACCATTTTTACTGTTGAAATATTATCTGGTTCATCATCTACAACCATTATAGTTTTAGTCATTGTACAACCTCCTTTACCTTTTCCACAAAATTTTCAGTATCGAATGGTTTTTGAACAAACCCATCAACATTTTCTAAATCAACATCTTTTTCAGGTATGATTGAACAATACATCATTTTAGCATCATGATTTATTTTTTCTCTTACTAATCTTAATAAATCATATCCTGAAAGTGTTGGCATTTTTATATCTATTATAATTAAATCAAATTTTTCATTCATTAAGTTATCTAAAGCGTCTGCACCATTATTTGTAGTAACAACTTTATAACCTTCTTTTTCAAGAGCGAGTTTCATTAAGTTTAAATCTTCTTGGTCATCATCAACTAACATTATTTGTTTTGTCATTTTGTTTGCCTCCACAATCAGTTATTATATTATTTGCTTATAAATTTATCTTTTAAACCACTAAACTAACCACCAGATTATACCTAATGCTATTATCCATCCAATAAGACTAGTTATTACAACTAGTACGCTATCAAATCCACGAATTATATTTCGCAAATGTTCACGCAACCCAGTCCATCTGTAAAATGATTCTGATAATGGTTGTTTTTCACTTAATGTAACACTTATTTGTGAATAATCAGTTTGTCTATCTATGTTTGTTATTTGTTGTCGGTACCTGTCAATTTGTCTTTGTAATTGCATTAATTTTTCTTCTATCTGAATTATTTCTCCAACATCCTTTGCTTTATCAAGCAGTTGTTCAATTCGAATTTTTTCTTTCTTATAACTTTCTAAATAAGCTTTTGCATCACTATAGGAAGTAGTTAAATCATTTGCATAAACATTTAATGATTTTGACTCTGCAATTTTTTTAACCAATTCTATCTCAGTATCAAAACTTTCTACAGGAACTTTAAAAGTTATACTATAAGTTCGGTACTCATTTTCCTTGATATTCTTATTATATTCATTTTGATTTGTATAGAATCCCTCAAGTTGTTCTGGAACATTCAACAAAGCAATTTTAGCTTCATCATATTTACTTTTTTTAATTTCTAAGTTTACATTTGCAGTATGTCTTATTTTTCTCTCTCCGCTTGCAGGAGCTGTTGAACTTTCATCCATAGCTAAGTTCATTGCTTTTGCATTTTCAAATCCTGCGCCGCCATAATATGCTTCTTCCATCTGTACTTTAGAATCCATTCTCCCAAAACCTGACTTGTTTCTTACTCCACTTATTGCAATAAAAAGAATTAACATTATTACTACAGTCCAAATAATTTGTTTGTGATTTTCATAAAAATTTTTGCTCATTTTAGTTATCCTCCAAAAACAATATAAACTATTGGCCTTATCATATTTAAATCTTGCCCCTGTAGTATAGTGGATAGAATATTAGCTTGCGGAGCTAAAGACCGGAGTTCAACTCTCCGCAGGGGCGTTTTATTCTCCATTATTTATATTTTTTTTTCTCTATCAATATTTCTTTTATAAAATTGTATGCTTCAGGACAGAGAGAAGGATGTTTTAAGCTTATATGATTACATTTAACTGTTAAATGTGGGGCGCCTTTTAACTTAACAGATTCTTCTAAAACTAATCCGTCTCCTTTTTCATCAATATTTCCCGCAATTGTATAATAATTTATGTGAGTTAAAGTTTCATTTCCTGAATTTAGTTCTTGCATAAATACATGATTTTCAGAAAGTTGTATAAAATCTATATTTATTTTTGAATTACCGTCTTGTATAAAATATTCAGCGGAGTCTGCAATATTATATAATCCTCCATGATTTGGCACACCCAGCATAATTAAATTTTTTATTGTTTGATTAGTTACTGTTTTTATATAATTTCGTGCTACAATCCCCCCCATTGAATGTGTTATTAGGTCGACTTGTTTTGCACCTGTACAATTCAGCACCAGAGTGATTATTTTATTTAAGTTTTGAGTATAATCTTCTATTTCTAAAATTTCAATGTTTTTTAAATATGAAGCACGAATAACAATGGGGTTTTGAGAATATTTTAATTCTGCACAAGTGGTGGTATCTGTTAACAAACCTTTGTTTATATAATTTAAATCAAGGACTATATCTTTTTGCATATCTTTAAAAGCTAATTCTGCAATTCTAGAACTTGATAATAAATTAAATCCATGCAATAATATGAGCGGTCTTGTTCCTTCTGGTGCAATTCCAGAAATTTGGTCTACATTTTCAGAAATAATTTTATTTTTTATTTTAGTTGTGGTATATTCATAATTTAAAAATCCGAGTCCAATCAACACTAAAACAAAGATAATTATCCCTTTTTTATATTTTGACTTCATTTTCTTCTTTTAATTCATCTAAAAGTGTCTGAAACACTCTCGCATAGTGAGATATAAAATCAAATAAGTTTTGTGATATGTGTTTTATTTCTTCTTCTTTATCTTCTAATTCGGCTTTTACTTTTTTAATTGTTTTTTCTTCATATACATCAAATAAATGAACGCAATCGATAAATCTTTGTCTTAATTCTTTCAAAACATCTCTTATTTCTTTTAATGTTTCTTCTAAAAGTTCTTCTTCATCATCTAATTGTCCTTCAACTTTTTTAATATGTTTTGCAACCCATTTTGCCCCTTTTTCTGTTTCTTTTTCTTCTTTTCTAACTATATGTAATTCTCCTTTTTCTAATTCTTCTAATTTTTCTCTTAAATTTGTAAGTGCCAATATAATATCAGAAAAGAATTCATATATTTCAGTAACTTCTTGGTATTCGAATTCGATATGCCCCATTACTATCTCTATTGATATTAATTTTTCTTCAAAATTGTGTGCTTCAGTAATTACTCTGTTTCCAACATGTATTCCAACTTTTAAGTTTTGAAAACACTCTTGTACTTCTTCACTAAACTCCCCAGTTAATTCAACCATTTATTTAGAAATGCTTTACTCTTATTTAAACTTTTATTTTCTACTTTAGTATTACCAAAAATCTTAGATTTTTGAGCATTCATAAACATCAACAATCTTTTTTATTACATTTGTTGTTGAATACCCTTCAACTAACTCAAAATTTACCCATTCTCCGTTATTTTCTTTCATTATTTCTTGTTCTTTTAAAACTCGTTCAGGTATAAACGTCCCTCCTTTTGCATGTATTGAAGGTTTTAATCTTGATAAAGAGGTTACAACTTCTTGTTCATCAAAAGAAGTTACATAATCCACACATTCTAATGCTGCTAACATTTGCATTCTTTCTTCTTGAGGGATTATTGGTCTTTTTGGTCCTTTATTTTGTTTAACTGAACTATCTGAATTTACCAACACCACTAATTTATCTCCTAAACTTTTTGCTTTTTCTAAAATTTTTATATGTGCTAAATGTAATATGTCGAATGTTCCATTAGTTGTTACTACTTTTTTCCCTTCTTGTTTTAATGTAATAATTATTTTAGCTAGTTCTTCTTGAGAATATATTTTATTTTTGTTCATTTTAAAAAAAAAGTGGCGGTGAGGGGATTTGAACGCCCGACCTCTGGATTTCTTACGCAAAAGTTATTTCATCGCAAAATGCTCATCACTCATTTGATATGAGTCCAGCGCAATAACCAGACTATGCTACACCGCCAATGCTCTTTTAAGGTAAGAATTCATTTAAAAAGTATTCGGTAATTTAGAAATTTATAAAAAAAATAAAAAAATATCAGAGTTTATTACTCTGAGTCTGATTCTTCTGAGGATTCTTCAGATTTTTCACCAACATCAAATTCGTCTGATCCTGTTGAAGGTTCTTCAGCTTTTTCTTCACTTGCTTCTTCTGCAGGTGCTTCTTCAGCCGCATCA
>CAYRWJ010000021.1:0-16466 GCA_964427985.1 uncultured Methanosarcinales archaeon | reverse complement strand
TAAAATTAAAATTACTATTAATAAAAGTAACGGTGAAAGAATTATAATAAATAAAAGTGCAAAAATAAAATCCAATATTTTTTTTAACACTTTATAAGCCATTATAACTATTTAAATCTTTCAACTTTTAAAGTTTTTTAAATTTCAATCTTAAAACGTTTTTTTGTTAAATTTGCACTTTTTGGATAGTTTTCAATAAACCAAATAAGAAATGCAGTTAAATCAACTTTTGTTGAGATCAAATGTTTTTTTCTTTTTTCAAATACTTTTTTGTTATCTTGATTTATTAATTCCACCGCTTTTTTTATTACTCCTTTACTGGTTCTAAAATTAAATACTAAATTATATTTTTCTTCTTGTTCAGTACAATAATCTAATTCTCTAGTGTTAATAAACATTGATGGCGTGCCTAAACAAGCACATTCTGAAGCCATGGTTGAACTCTCTCCAACAAGTAATGATGCAAAAGCAAGAACATCAAGCATTTTTTCAGGAGAAATATTTATTTGATATTTTTTGAATTCTTTTGGAAGTGGGTCTTCTGAAGAGATAAAAACGCGCGAATACTTAGAAAGTTCAGTAACTAATTGTTTTTTATCATTTAAACTTAATCCTTTTTGATTTAAATCATGTGAAGCATTCCATGCTACAAATCGTATTAAGGTGTATTTTTCATCTTTTTTTATTCCTAATTCTTTTAAAATAGTTGGGTTTGGAGAAAAGTATTTTGGATGAAGATAAGCTAGTGCATGATATGAGTTAATTCGAATCTGTTTTTTTCCAAAATTCCCTTTTAAACAAGAGGGAGTGATGATTACTTTAGAAAAAGGAAAACAAAGTATCTGTTGTTCTCTGACCTGATTAGTATCTTCTAAAGCAATATGATGTTTGTTAGTTAAAAACGCAACTTGAGCTGCATATACCGAACGCATACTCAAAAACAAATCAGGGTTAAACCTTTTTGCAATTCTGAAAAGTTTATAATCAAATTTAAACATATAAAGAATTTTTTTAAATACTTTTTTTTGATGATTACCTAAAGAAATAAAGTTTAACTTATATTTTTTAAGTAAATCAATAGAACATTCTTTTTTTCTAGTTGTAAAAAGAATTATGTGTCCTTTGTTAACCATAATTTTAGCAAAGTTATGAAACAAATGAACTTCTGCAGGATGATTAACATCAATTAATATTTTCATTTTTATTTAATACCTTATTATAAACGTTTAAAATTCTCTTTGCTATTAGTTGTAAATCAAATTCTTTGATATTTTCTCTACCATTAGTTTTTTTGTTATATTGTAATATTGATGTAATTGCTTTGATAATCTCGGTTTGGTTAAAAGATGTAACAAAACATCCTTCTGTATTTTTTATAACTTTTTTAATATCCGCAATATCTGTTGCAATAATAGGACAATTACAAGCCATAGCTTCTTTGATTATTTGAGGCGAACCCTCATTAAATGATGTTAAAATTAAAAAATCAACTGCGTTTAAAAATAAATTAACTTCATTTCTTGTTTTATCTTTTAATTCTATTAATTCAACATCTTTAAAATTAGAAAGTACTTTTTTAGCTAAAGGGTAATTTTTAACCCGTCTACTGAATGCAGAAGAAAAAAGAGCATATTTTTTGTTTGGATCTAATTTTAATAATGTTCTCGCATGATTTTTTTCTATTGGAAAAAAGATCTTTAAATCAATTCCACAAGGAATAATACTTGAATTTTTAAATTTTATCAGCGAGTTTTTGAAAAGACTTTTAGAAACAAAAATTCTCCATTTAGCAAATAAATTTGCAAAAATGGCAATTATTTGTTCTTTTTTATAATTAATATCATTTCCATGAAATGTAACAACAACTGGTACTTTACGTTGAAGAACTGCTAACACCCCTGAAAACCCATGATGTGCATGAACTATATCTGGAGCAAAAGATTTAATTTTCTTTTTTAAAGCAGGTAAACTTTTTAGATATCCTAAGATGCCTTTCTTTTTGATTAGAAAGAAGTCAATTTCAACACCTTCATTTTTAAGTGACTGAGCTTGTTCTTTTGTAAATGGATTACCTCCTTGTATATTTCCACTAAATACTATTAAAACTTTTAGTTGTTTTGTCATTTTTTTAATAAGCTTGAATAAAGGTTTATGAAAGCCCCACACATTTTTTCAGGACTAAATTCCAATAACTTTTTCCCTCCTTCTTGACCCATCTTTAGGGCTAATTCTTTGTTATCTAATAACAAATTTAGTTTATTTACTAATTGGTCATTATTTTTATTCAACAAAAACCCAGTTTTTTCATCTTCAATTAGTTCGTTAGTTCCACCTAAATTAGTTGCTATTACAGGTTTTTTCAGGGCCATATATTCCATAACACAGTTAGGTATGCCCTCCCCAAAACTAGTTAAAACTCCAATATTAAAAACGTTAATTAAAGACATTATGTTAGATTGGTTTTTAATGAAAATTATTTTGTCATTGTTAAAAATATGCTTGAACTTATCCAGGTTAGAACCTTCTCCAATTGCTAAAAAGGTTATATCTGATCTATTTTTTAAAATGTTACGAGCAGCAGTTAGGTAAGCAAGATAATTTTTATATTTTGAAAACGCGGCAACCATTCCTACAACCTTTTCAGTGGTTATTTTGAACTCTTTCCTAATTTCATCTTTATTTTTTAAATTATCAATTCGATTAAAATCAAATCCATTATGAATTACTTTTCCTTTCTTTTTAATCTTATATGCTTTTAACCCCGCTCTTGAATTGGCAAGGATTACATCAGAAAAAGGAAAAGAGAGAGTTTTAGCCACCCATTTTTTGCTAAAAATTTTAATTTTGTTAGGTGAGTCTCTTATAAGTCCGTTTAATAATTTTATTCTAAGAAGTTTAGCAACAGGAACAGCATAAATTGAGGTCATTGTGTCCCAGGTATGAATTATGTCTGGTTGAAAACTTTTACAAATTTTACCTAATCTAATCATTATTGAGGGATCTTTTTTGAATTTTCGAATAAGAAAATGAATTTTAATATCTAAATTTAGAATTTCTTTATAGAAAATGTTTTTATTCATTGAAACAAGTTCAATCTTAATGCCTTTCTTTAATAATACCTTAATTAGTTCAACAAGTTGTCTTTCTTTTCCTCCCGCACGAAGGCTATCTGTAAACATAAGTATACGCATAGATTTGGATAACAAGTTCGTTTTTTAAAGTTTGTGTAAATTAATTCCCTGATTTGTTTGAATTGGTTGGATATCTTATTTTGCTTTAAAATATCCAAAAGACATAACAACTAATATCGGAAGCAAGAAATAAAATGATTCATTAATTTCCAAGAGCATGATAAGTACTGGAATAAGAATATATGGCAAGAAAAAAGAGCCTTCTCGATCTTGAACTTTTAGTTTAAACAGTTTATAAATAACCCAAATAAATAAAGAAAAACCAACAATTCCTGAAAGCCATAAAAATTGCAAGAACGCATTATGGACGGCTCTGCTTAATGGCGCGATCCCGGTAGCACCCGTTAATAAGTAAGAAGGATGTTGAAACATATCTTTTGTATACTGGCCCCAATAAAAGAATCTAGCAGACATTCCTCCTAAAGAGGTTTGATCAACATCTGTGGTTTTTAAAAATAATCTGGCAATAACTGTTCCGCCCGCAGCTATAATAACAATTCCAACAATGATTAACGCAACTAGGGCGTGTTTGAAGTTTGGTTTATTCTTATTTCTATAAATAAACAATGCAACAATACATATGATTCCAATTAAAGCACCTCTTGATGCGGTTTGAGCAATTCCAACAACAGTAGAAATTAGGGCAATAAGAACAAACTTGTTCATCTTTAACTTTTCTGCACGAGCAAAAATGTACCCAAAAATCATTGCAAGATATGCACCAAAAAAGTTTATATCCCCAAAAAAAAGACCAGTATTTCTTAATACTGTGCCTGAATCCCTTGTAAGAATATTAAACCCAACTGATAAAAATACTCCTCTGAATAATGTGGCAAAACCAAAAAATATGGCAAATGCAAGAATTGCAACATGAGTTGCTTTATACAATTTTTCTGAATTAATTCTTTTTAATAATACAAAATACATGACAAAAATAAGAATAAACCTGGCAGATCTTTTAGCTAAAAACAAGAAATTATTAGATTGATGAATAATAAATTCTGATTTCCAGGTAGCATAAATAAGAACTCCATAGGTCAAGAAAATATAAAATAATGCAAGATTTTGGTGCTTCTTTAGATTTTCATCTGAAGAAACAGAGTTATATCCTAAAAAAAGAACAACAATAAGTAAAACACAAATTAATTCAATTAAGTTATTTAGACCAATCAAATTAGAACCTAACACGGACAATGCACTAAAATCAAAGTGATACAAAAGAATTAAGACAAAAATTAGAATAAAACAGGCCTTCTGGGTAGCAGTAGTATACAGGATTATTTTGGGTGTGGTAAGTTCAACCATGTTAGTAAACTTGTTTGTAATAAGAACATATAAATCTTTCTTTTATCCTAGTTTGTTATAAAGTTCTAAATATTTTTTACTAATTTTTTTCCAATCAAAAAGTTGGGTTGTTTTAATAGCATTCTGTCTAAGAGAATTAAGGTTTTTGTCTTCTAATTGTTTAATTATTTTGAGGAAGGACTCTTTAGTTCTATTTTCAACTAAGAATCCATTAGTTTCAGATTCAATGTATTCTTGAAATCCTTTAGCAAAAGCAATAACTATTGCACCACAAGCCATTGCTTCTAAGCCAACAAGAGGAAAATTCTCACTAACACTAGGAAAAACACAAAAGTTAGTTCTATTATAAAAATAAGGAAGTTCGTTACTCTCCTTTTTTCCTTCTAGTTTTAGATTTGGAAGAGGAGGAATATTTTTGTTAACCTGACCCACAATATAAAACTCGAAATTAGGGAGGGCTTTGACAAGTTCAAGAAAAATATCAGCTCCTTTCTCATCATTAAATCTTCCAACATAAGTTATTAAGTTAGGTTGTTTTTTAATTTCTGGATTTGGTTTAAAATTAGATAAATTAATTCCATTAGGAATAAAAAAGACCTCTTTATTATGGACTTTTTTAACATAATCTTTCATATGACTAGAAACGGTGGTTATAAGGTTGAAATTATTTAAAGTACGTTTAAAATATTTAAATTGTTTAAGTCTAGTTAAAATACTTTTTTTTCTTTCATAAAATATTTGAGAATGATGAAGAGTTAATATCTTTTTAAAATCAAATGGAGCAAGAGCATGAGCAAGTACAGATATGCCATGAACATTTATAATATTTGGTTTTATTTTTTTAAGTAAAGAATTAAGTTCCTCTTTTCCTTTTCCACAATAATGTCGTAAATTATGTTCAACTAAAGGTAGAATGTAAACTTGAATGTTATCTTTAACAAAGTTTTCTCTTTTAGGTCCGAGAGCTAGGAAGAATATCTCATCATTTTTAGACAATTCTTTAGATAAGTTCCAGGCTACCTGTTCAGCCCCTCCGGAGGGAGGAAGACTATTTGTTGCAATTAAAATTTTCATTTTCAATTTTTTTTTTTATTTTTTTTGTATATTCATTATTTAAACCAAAAATATTCTCTTTTCCCTCAAATAATACTTTCTTTTCAGGAAAAAAGTAAGAACACATGAAATGTTCTTCGTTATGTTTGTCAATGCCGGTTATAAATTCCTGTGTTTTTAATTTTACTTGGTGGTTTCCTTTCGCGATACTTAAAACAATATCATAAATATCTTTGTTCCAAATTAGTTTATTGTCTGCTAGTTCAAGGTTTAGGTTTTTTGCAAAACCTCCACTAATTATAAAAGGGACTTTTATGTGCTGAGGATTACTTATTTTCTGAGAGGGGTGAGTCAAATAACCAGTTTCATTAAATGCTTCACCATGATCCGATACAATAATTAACAAGGTGTTATCCCAATCTAAATGTTCTTTTAGTTTTTTAGTAAAACCATTAAGAGCTTTATCCAAGTCGATTGTTTCTTCAGTGTAACGTTCTTTAAGAAACTTGATTTCTTTTTGAGTTAAGTTTTTGTGAGCATACATTCGCTTAGTTACTTTCCGTACTTTTTTGATTAAATGTTTGTCTATGTTGATAGAACAATACGGTGCATGAGGTTCCATTAGATGTAATACTGAAAAAACCGACTTGTTATCTGGAAGATTGTCAAAAAACGAAGCAAATATTTTATTACACCGTTCTTTAAGATTAATGTTTATGTTTTGATTTGGAAGAACAAACTTAGTTAAACTAATCATTGTTTTTTTTATTTGCTTGCCAATGTTGTAGATAAAACGAAATTTGGAGATAAACTTATTTTTTTTTATATTAGTCCAAAAAGTTTCAATGTTTTCAATCTTTTCATTAAGTTTTTCTTTATTACTTTCTTTTAAAAAATCTTCAAAGAAATCAAAGTTGTGATTAAACCCATAATAAGAAGATGTGATGACATTTCCAGTTATAAACATTTTATGATGATCAGGAAGAAAGTTTGTTATCATAAACTGTTTTTTTTGTTTATCAATTTTCCAAGTAAGACTAATCGAAAGAGGAAGCTTACCAGTTAACATAGATGAAACTGCGAAATGAGTATTTGGAGCAATAGCATAAGCGTTCTCAAAAAAAGTACCATTTAAACTATTAAGAAATGGCATAATCGTTTTATCATACGCATGATCTTTTCTTAAACAATCACTAATTAAAACAATTACGTTAGGCAACATTATTTTTTCACTCCTTTAAATGTTACACTTTTTGAGATGTTTTTGAATATGAAGTAAGGCAGGTAATAAAATAGTGAATGAAATTTTCTAAGAATAGTTTTTGAAGAATAAAACTTAAGACTGACATAAGCATTAAAACCCGCATTCTTTAAATCTTTTTTTATTTCTGCTGGATTAATTAGGTCTTCAATAATGATATTATTTAAGGGATTAACTGCCGCTCCCTCTCTTTTTTTTGGTAGGTTAGAAGTTATTATGAATTCTTTGCTTGCTTGAATTATTTCTTCTTTATTCAGACCATAACATGCTTCTGCAAGTGCGTTAATGGAATCTTTTTTTAAATCAGGAAATGATTCTAAGATCATATTCTTTCGTGTTGGTAAAAGAAAGTTTTCTTCTCTTTCTCGCCATACCGCTTTTGCTGCTTCTAATTGTTTAGTTCGCTCGGTATTATGAGTAACTAATAGTAAGCAACCCCCTTTTTTTAGGTTTTTATGAGCAACTCTGAATAAGTTTTTTCTTTGTTCGCTTTTAAGATGTTCCAAAACATAAGTTCCTGTAATCAGATCCAAAGGTTGATTGACTAAAAATTCAGTGTCAGTATCAAAATGGATATTTAAAGCTTTTATATTAAGTTTAAACTTTTTGGCAATTTGGTTAAGAGCATTAATCTTATTTTTGCCTGTTTCAACTGCATAAACAAATTTTGCTCCTTGTAAACTTGCAAGAATTGGAAAAAATCCAAGACCAAATCCTAGATCTAATATTATTTTATTTTTGTACTTTTTTGGGGGATAAAGCATGTTATGAAAATTAACCCACTTTTCAAAATTTTGGGTGATTAAGTCTTTAGTTTTCTTTAATGCAGAATTATATTCGTTTTTGTTATCAGACTGAAAATCATCAATGTTGATGTTTTCTGCCACCACTTTTAGTTTTTTAAGAAGATTAGAATTCATTTACATATAACCTAAAGTTCTTAACTTTTGCATTACATCACCATCTTCTTTATTTTGAGCACGTCCATCACGTTCTTTAACCTGGGTAGTTTTTAGTTCTTCAATTACTGAATCAATGTCAGAAGCATTAGACTTAACAGGATTACAACAACACTCACATCCAATACTTCTATATCTTTTGCCATCTTTAGCAAAGTATAATGAAATTGTAGGAATGTTCTCAGCTTTAATATATTCCCAAATGTCTAATTCAGTCCAGTGAAGAATTGGATGAACTCTAACATGATCTATGTCTTTACCAAAATCAGTTGCAAAAAGATCCCAACCCGAAAATTCAGCATCTTGCATAGAAACAAGATCACTATCTCCTTCTGCTTTCTTTTTTTTCTTTAAAATATTCCACCTAAAATGTTTATCTCTGGGAGAAAAATATCGTTCTTTGTCTCGAATACCATGTTCGTCTCTACGTATTCCAAGCAAAAGCGCATCAATGTTATGTTTTTTAATAGCTTGTTTTAAGGCATTAGTTTTTAGTTCATTACAACAAATAAAAGTTCCACTCTTATGATTTATCCCTTTGTTAATTGCATTATTATTCTTTGCAATGATTAAATCAAAACCCCATTCTTTAGCAAGTTTGTCCCTAAACTCATAAATTTCTTTAAACTTATGTCCTGTATCGATATGTAATACCTTAAAAGGGATTGTTCCAAAAAAAGCTTTTTTACATAACCAAAGCAGAGTAGTAGAATCTTTCCCAATACTCCATAATATTGCAGGATTCTTAAATCTTTTTAGAGTTTCTCTTATGATAAAAATACTTTTAGATTCAAATTCAAAATTTTTTGAGGCCATATTACTCCCTAATAATATGAGAAATAGACAATTTATAAAATTTTCGTTATTCTAACCCCACATTGTGTTAAAAACATAAGAAGCTAAAGTAATAGAAAAAATATTATTGATTATATTCCAAGTTACAATGCTGGTTGGAAGGTTAATGGAAGAAATAGCAATAATTAAAGGTAAAGAAAAGACAATTGATAATACTAATCCAATAGCAGAACCACTATTCTGAATCTTTTGATTTAATTCATAAATTAAAAAAGTCATAAATGCAAGTGCAAAAATGTAAGCTAAAGTATTTACTGGGTTTATTATAAGAAAATTAATTTCTGAATATTTAGAAGCTAAAAATACTGTGTTAACAATAATCCCTGCTCCAAGCATAATCAAAAATGGAGTAAAGATAGCAACAAGTCTTTTAATTAGTCGAGATGGTTTAATTCTAATTTTTTTAAATTTCATAGGGTCTCTTTGGATTTATGAAACATAAAAACTAATAT
The DNA here is from genome assembly GCA_964427985.1 of uncultured Methanosarcinales archaeon. Taxonomy (GTDB): domain Archaea; phylum Nanobdellota; class Nanobdellia; order Woesearchaeales; family JABIAG01; genus JABIAG01. The sequence continues at coordinate 7,390 of CAYRWJ010000021.1, read as the reverse complement.
CTTTTTTTGTTTCACATTTATCTGTTAGAGTATAGCTATTTATATGTTTCTATTGTAATGAGTATATCCGAAACATATTTAAATACAAAGCCATTCTTTAATATATAGTTTTTAAAAGAGAGGTAGACCTTGTCCGGGGGGATACAAAGATGAAAAACCAAAAAATATTTAATGTATTATTTAGAGAAAAACCAGCAATGATGTTAATAGAATTAATGAATGCAAAAACAGAAGTTTATGCATCTTCTTTAGCAAAAAGAATAGACTGCACATACTCTCATGTTGTAAAAGTTCTACAAGAAATGGAAAAATCAGGTTTGATCAACTTTGACAAACAAGGAAGACTAAAGTTATTAACTTTAACTAAATCTGGTTCAGATGTAGCAGAACACATAGAACGAGTAAGAAGCATGTTAACTAGTTCTAAATAATTTTTTTTTTATTTAAAATATTTTTTATGTATTCTTGCACTTCTTTCTTCAACTTCAGAAGAGGGAGGCCTGGTTTCTTGTTTTTTTTGTAACATATGTTCAATTAAATCAGAAAGATCATCAGGAAAGCCTTCAACCGATTTTTTTAATGGACTAACTTCTCGTTCTTCAATCATTTTTCTTGTTTCTTTAAATTTAAAACCACTAAAAAGGGGCATTCCAGTAAACGTAGAATACATTGTTGAACCTAAAGAAAAAACATCGGATTTGGGAGACAACAAGGCAGGTTCAAAATGTTCTGGAGACATATATGCTGGAGTTCCAAAAAGGTCAAGGGGGTTAAAACTCAAGGGAAAAACACTAATTGATTCAAAATCACAAAGTTTAGCAGTTCCATCTTTAAGTAAGATGTTACTCGGTTTAACATCCATATGAATTAAACTTCTAGAAGCGAGATATTCAAGCGCACAAGCAACTTGATGTAAAACCTGAGTAAGAACACCAAAATGTTTTTCACGTTCGGCGTCTTTGATTTCGATGCTGTAATGTAATAAGTCTTTATTCATTAACTCCATTAATACATAAAAATCCGTTCTTTCAAATTCTTCAACTAAATTTGGGTGATTTAAAGAATCAAAATCTTCAAATTTAAAACGACTTCTGGAAAAAGGATGATTGCGATTATTATAATTTGAAACACATAACGCATAATGTTGATTTCCAATCTTAACTTCATAAACACTACAAGCATGACCGTGTCCTTTTAGTTTACCCACTTTTATATTTGGAGGCATGCCTTTTTTAATTCTAATTATATCTTCGTCTGGAACTAACATTAAATAAAAGAATTTAAGCGATATTAAAAAGATTGTTCTTGTAATAGTAATATTTCTTTCGCTTTTTTTATAAACTCTTGTTCTTTATCTGTTTCAATAATTGCTCCCGCAGCAAACTTATGGCCGCCTGCTTCTCCTCCAATTTCTTTTGTAATTTGTTTAAGAATAATTCGCAAATCTATGGCGTTGTTTTTTGAAGAAACTCTTAAAGAAATTTTTGTTTTATTTTCTTGTCTAGAAAGACCCAAAACAAAAATTCCCTCTTTTACTAATTTTGATTTTGAAATTATGGAAGACATAGTGCCAATCATTGTAGCCGGAACTTTATTCTTTCCATTAATGATTATATAATTATGTTCTTCAATAATCTCCTTGCCTCTTTGTTCCCTAAACCAATTCATAAACTGAACAATTTCTTTTTTATACTCCGCTAAAGCAAGTAATGCATGATGTTTTGCTTTATCCTCATTTAATAATGCACCAATACCCAACTCTGGACGTTGTAATCTTCCACATCCATTAAGAATGGTTGAAAATTCTTTTAAATCATGAAATGGAGAATCATATTTTTCATTAATCAAAATATATCTACTTCCAATAATGTCTTCAGGATTGGACTCATTTTTTCTTTTAAGAATTAAGTTTTTTATTAAGTTGTCAATTTCATCACCAGTAAGATCATTAAAAAACCTCCATTTAGTTCCTTTTTTAGGATCAATTCCAATGCTTTGTAAGAATTGCATTGCACCAGTTCTTGATCCAGAAACTCCTGGAATGTGAATGTCCGAGCTATATTCTAAAAGTTTGTATAATGGTCGTGTTTGAAGACCAAAAATTTTAATACCTTTTTGAGTACGTACTTTTTTTGAATTAAGAGCATCTTGAAGAATTTCTTGATTTAATGAAGAAAAACCATTAACTTCTTGAACATCACCAATTGCCCCAATTATTGGAATGTAAGCAAAATCTTTAATTCCTTCATTAATTTCTCTACAAAATAAATAAACGACTCCGCTCCCGGAAATGTCTAAACTGCCATCAATACCGAATTCATGCGGGTTAATGTGAGTGATATTTTGATTTGGTTGAATTTTTTCTGGTAGGTGATGGTCTAAAATAAGAACTTGTTTATTTTTCATTAAATGATTAATTAAAGATATTTGACCCGAACCAATATCTGAAAAAATAAAAAAAGAATGAGGTTCTTTAGAAAGTTCAATAAGTTTATTTTCATCTAATTGAGGAACTATAGATAGAGACTGTTCAATATCTTTTAATTTACACATTTTAATTAATAGTGCTGCAGAAGAAATTCCATCAGAATCAAGATGAGAAACTATCTTAACGCTTTTTGCATTAAAATCTTTAGCTTTCTCTTTAATAAATTCTTTAAACGCTTGAATAGTCAATCTGATTCATTGCAATAAAATAATCCAATTAAGGATTATTTATTCTATTAATAATGCAATTCTTTTCGGATCATACTTCCAATCAACAGGAAGTCTTCCTTTATTTTTGTAATATTTTACCAATCTTTTAGTTTTAGATTGCGTTAAGATAAGGCCTCTTTTAGCACCTTCATCTTTATGATTTTTTTCTAAATGTTTTTTAACAAAGACTTCTTTTTTTAAAAGAGCCATAACATCTTCTGGAATTTCAGGTTGTAATTCTTTTTCTTTAAGTACTTGTGTTATGCTCTTTTTTATTGCTGTTTTAACATCGGGAATGCCGTATTGATCTCTTAAATGTAATCCAATAGCAGACGCAGTTTCACCAGTCTTAGCTAATTTAGTTATGATTAATTCAATCTCTTTAGCTTTATAAGTCATCCACGAACCAATTTTTTTATCTATTGGTTTGTATGATTTAGATTTTCCATGTTTTCTTGAATGCATTCTTGCCATTTTATTTTACCTCAGGAGAAATCTTTGTCTCTCCAGTGTACATGAGCTTTCACTAACGTACCTATTGAATAAGTTAAAAAAACAAAGAGTTATTTATAAATGTAATTGTTTAGTTGGTTGGTTCAATTAATTCGTTGATTGTATCGCCAACATGATGATAACCACTTGCGCCATTTTCTATTAGTTCACTTGCAGTTAAACGAGCTTTTTCATATCTAGCTTTTCTAGGTTCAACTTCTTCAGGGTCAACAAGTTCGCCAGTTAATGGATCTTCAGATTCTTCAACTTTTCTAAAGAACCAGTTTCTTCGAGTTTTTTTAGTCCAATCATATGAACTTGCAACTCTTAATTTTTCTCTAGCTTCACTTAAAGCTTTAGCACTCATTAAAACAGATTCAGAACTTTCTAATTCGGTTCTTTTAGCTTCAAAATCGCCATCATAACCATCTTGAACAGCTTCATATAACTCATCTTTAACTCTGGTTCTTGCTTCAAGATGTCTTCTTCTTCCGCTTTGACTAAGTCCATTTAGATTATAAGTATCCTGTGTTCCGTTTCTTGCATTTTCATCTGTAAATTCAAATTTTTCATAATCATTACAATTTTTAAGGAAAGGATCTTCAACAAGTCCTCCCACAAGATCTAAGCTTATATGATCTGTCTCTTCTAAATTTCTTGCAGCTTGTTTAGTTTCTTCTTTTAATTCTTCTACAGCTTGAGCTAAACGGTCAGCCCCACTTCTTTTTAATGGAATTGTGGTAAATTCTCCTCTGGGGCAGGTATACTCTTCGCCATTTTTTTTCCAGGTATTTGGATTGCAAACATCAATATGTCCCATTATTAATCTAATAGTGTCGCTTTTAATATCTACTTTTTGAGTTGGAATTAAATCAAATAAACTAAGATTGTCTAAAGCTCGGTTTACGTTTTGATGAGATGGTTGACTAGTTATCATAACTTGTTTTAAATATCTTGGATGATTAAGAGTTAAAGGATTTGTTTTATCGTCAAACTCGGGGGTATCTTTGAAATCTTCTAATTGTCTTATTACTTCTTCGTAATTTTGAATAAATTTTTGAGCACTAGCGGGAGTGAAACCTCCAAATCTTGCTTCACTAAAATCACTAATCATTGGGTTATTCAATAAACCAGCATTGTTTGTTCCCCATGTTGAGATGTCTCTAGCATTAGAAACTTTTTGAATTTCTCTAGCTAACGTAGTATTCCATAATTTAGTTGCAGTTGCTTTAACTGCTTTTGCACTATCTGATTTAGCTTCAGCAATTATTTTTTGGTGTTTATTAACTGTAAAAGGTATGCTAGTTAAAGAAAGGCCAGTTGCTAATAGAGTGGCAATTACAAATCCTGCTTTTGTTTTTGATGTCATTAAGAAGTGGTAACCTTGGGTGGTTTATAAATGTTTCCGTTCTTATTCTTTGGCGGATTAACTTATACCTTTGTGTTGTTTAAGAAACTTGTGCTTGATATTGTTCAGCTATTTGATTAAGTTGGGTAAGATGTGCGCGATTGATGATAAATGTTTAGGGGGGTAGTATTTAATCAATAAAATAGTAAAGGGCACATTTTAATATGATCTTTAAGGCTTTTAATTGATGCTTCTAATTTTTTGTTAGATAAGTTAGAACGTTTTCCAGTTAAAGGATCAATTATTTGTATATATTCTTCTGTTGCTTTTTCTAAAATAATAAAATGAGAAGCATGAGAATAATCTCCTATATAATTATCATCTATGTGGCAAATAATTGGTTGATGTTTTAATAATTCTTTGATTAAGTTTAAAGTAATCTTATTATGTTGAACAGTTATGTTATTGTTAAAACTTTTTTTTAATTCGTTTGTAAAAAAAGCATTATCTACAATGATATTTAATTTAATATTGAATTTTTTAGAAAACTCTTGAGGGATTCCTGTTACGTAAAAAGGATAACTTCTTTCCATGCCTTTAATCAAGATATCTTTTTCATCTTCTTTTGAGAACGGTTCTTTTCTTAACATTAATAGGCATGAAACTAAACAACTATGCGAAAAATGCTGTTTTTGTGGGGTGATTTGTTTCATTTTTATTGATATATAAAATTATTTTTTAAATCGTTTTTAATTTTATATGCTGTTTCTGCATCTTTTAAAATATTTGTATTAACTTCTTGAATAAACATTTCTTCTTCTTCATCTAATTTATTAAGCGTTCCTTTGATTGGAACGGTAATTTGAGATTGGCCTGCACCTTCATCTTTTTCATTTCCTGAAGTTGTAAGTTTTCCAACTACATTTGAATAAACTAAAATAATGTTATTTTCAATAGCTCGAGCTTTACATAATGCATTAACGTGTTCTTTTTCTGCATTGATATTATGAAGCTTGTAAGGTTTAAAGCTTTCACTTTTATACCATAAACTTGGACAAAAGATTATTTCTGCTCCTTTTTTAGCAAGAGTTTTAAATAAATTTGGGAGGATTAAATCCCAACAAATTGTTAACCCAACTTTTCCAAATCTTGTATTAAAAACACAAGTTTTGGTTCCAGGAACTAATATTTTTCTTTCAGTTAACCACAAATTAATTTTTTGATATTTACCTTTAACAGTTCCTTTTGAATCAATATAATAACATACATTATGATACCCGATATTGTCTTTTTCTATAATTGAACCTGCAACAATATCGATTTTATATTTTTTTGCAAGTGTTTGAAATATTTTTTTATATTTATGTTTTGAATCTGCAAATTTAGTTAAATTAGATTTGTTTAACCCCCCTGTTAAAAAGTCTTCAGGGAAAACAATTATTTCAGCTTTATTTGATGCTAATTTAATGAATTGTTCCATTTTTTTAAGATTTAAATCAGGACGGTACTGATGAATCTTAAATTGTACAACTGCTATGTTTAATTTCATTTTCTGTTAATTAACTCCAATAACATAAGGGAGCATTAAATCCTTTGTATGTTCCAACAAGAACAGGATTCCAAATGGTTATTGGTTCTTTTTTTGGTTTTTGAACTGGTCTTTGTTTCAGTTCTCCAAAACTTAATTCATCAAATAATCCTGATTCCTGCGCATCAAGGTATGTATAAAACGCACCTTTTGGAATTGGATACTCAAGTTCTTCTTGAGAGCACCAATCAATAAACCAGTCATCTGGGTTTATGTCTTCTCTTCTCTTTTTTTCTTTGATGTGAATGTCAAGCAAAGCTTGTTTGATTTCTTCATCTGTTGGGGGTTTAATGCCAAATATGTGTTCAAATAAGTGAGGTCTAGCAAGGTCTTCAAGTTCTTCACTTGTTGGAGGTCTTGAACCAGTATAAGCATATCCAATACGATATGCAGGGGCTACAAAAGCACTTTGATCTTTTTCTAACAACGCTTTTTCAATATCATATGTGGAAAATCCCCATACATATCGCGTACTTTCCGCTTCATACTTGCCATTCTCATCATCATATCCACTTGTACATCTGAATGTAAACCCAATGCCCGTGCTTGTGTTTGGGAGCGGCAACAAATTTGCATCTCTAATACTTTTATATGCAGCAGCGTATTTTTTGTCTTTGGGAGCTGAATCTCCTAATTTTTTTCTACATCTTTTGCAGGTAATCAAATTTCCAAAGTTTTTATCCCATCTATTGGTTCTTATTACTGATGGATAATTATTATATTGTAACTCTCTTGCAGGAAACATCTGAAGTTTAAATCCGGATTCTTGGAGTTCTACCCAATAATCATAATCTGTTTCAGAATGGTCAGATACTGTAATATCTAAACACTGTTCTGTTACTTCGTCTGGAAGTTGGCCTTTTACGGTATCAACTGTTGCAGTTTCTGCCCTTGTAATCTCTCTCCTGAACATGTTAAGGTTTGGTAATGTAATTTCGGGTTCAATCTTTGTCGTGGTCTGAGCTCGTGAATGTATATTTCCTAAATATTCTCCTAATGTTAGTGTTTCAGTTAGCATTTTAATCCCTCAATATCCAAATCCCTAATTCTTTTGAACGGTTCTTTGAACACTTGTGTTTGGTTTTTTTGTATTGACTTTCTAGGTATTGTTCCGATATCATTTTTTCACCTCTTTCCACTCGTGAGTGGCGATTATATTCTTGGTAAGGGGTAGGTCTATTTATATATTTCTGTGAAAATACCTTAAAAAAGCGTTACATTTATATAAAACACCTCATTAATTAAGGCATGCCAGTTAAAACCAC
>CAYRWJ010000020.1:10092-18492 GCA_964427985.1 uncultured Methanosarcinales archaeon | reverse complement strand
CACATTCACGAAAAATATGCAATATCTAGCTCGCAGCGTTTACGGCTAGGACTACTCGGGTATCTAATCCGGATCGCTCCCCTAGCTTTCGTTCCTCACAGTCGAATCCGTTCTAGTCAGGCGCCTTCGCCAAAGGTAGTCCACCAAGGATTATAGCATTTTACCGCTCCCCCTGGCATACTCCTGACCCCTCCCGGTTCCTAGTTTGACAGTGTCCTCTGCACGCCGTTGTATTAAGGACAACGATTTCACAAAGGATTTATCAAACCTGCTACGAACGCTTTAAGCCCAATAAACGTGGTTCCCACTTGTGGCGCTGGTGTTACCGCGGCGGCTGGCACCAGTCTTTCCCACCACTTATTCTTTAATGTATTTACCATTAAAAAAAGCCTACACTAAGTGTAAGCACTTCGGATTCCCTTATCACACTTGCGTGCATTGTAAAGGTTTCGCGACTGCTGCACCCCGTAGGGCTAGGACCAGTTTCTCAGTGTCCTTCTCTGGGCTATCTCTCTCAAGACCCATACCGATCGTAGGTTTGGTAGGCCACTACCCTACCAACAGCCTAATCGGACGCCAATTCATCCTTAAGCGTTACCTTTGAGAAAAATCACATTCCAGTAGAATTTTCTTATCCGGTGTTAGCCCCAGTTTCCCGAGGTTATTCCAGACTTAAGGGCAGATTATTGACGTGTTACTGAGCAGTTTGCCACCCTCCGAAGAGAGTAAACTTGCATGTCTAAGTCGAATCCGAATAGCAGCAACCTCCCGCAGGATCAACGGGAATTGAAGTTATCGCAATTTACTTTGAAGTTAAAAGATTTGTTTAATTGAATTAATCAATTAACGGGTTTGTTTCAATCTACATTATACTTAACAATTATGTCAAGCACTCATTTTGTGTGTGTTTATTTCAAAGACGGTTTGCCTTTGAGAGAAGGTGATTGTTTGTAGAACTGAGAATTTAGAAGTGATTTATAAAGGTTTGCTTTTTAAAAACAAATGATTTAAATACATCTTTTCTTATTAAATAATATGAAAATCACTATTGATACAAAAGAGGATTCTCATCACGAGATTAAAAAGGTTATTCATTTATTAAATTTATTAGTTGGTTCTGAATCTTCTGAGTTAAATTCTATTCCATCTCAAAATTCTTCAGAGGTAGAATACCCCCAAGTTGCTGATGTTTTTTCAAGTTCGCCTTCAGTTAATTCTAATGATGACTTGCCTAATGTGGGAGATTTTATGAATTCTGTTTCTGATAATGAAACTGATGATGATAAAAAAGATGAGTCTTCTGAGATTGTCATGTATTGAACGCAGTGAAATAAGTTCAGAACGAAACAAAGTCGAGTGATGATATGTATTAATTGCAGATATCTTTTTAAATAATTGACCCTTTCTTTATCTAATGAGAAGAACAACGCCAAGAGTTATTTGTCCTGCACTTTCTTATTTAGATGAATCTGATTTTAGAAGTTGTTTAAAACATGCTTCTGCTTATGGTGATGGTGCGGATACATTATTTATTTTAGGTTCTACAGGAGAAGATGAATATATTAGTTTACCTGAGAAAAAAAGATTAATTGATATTGGTGTTGATGAAGTAAGGAATTTAAAAAGTATTATTTCTTCTAATCCTGATTGTGATTTAACTATTCTTAAACTTAAACTTAAATTGGCGGTTGGTATTACTGGAAATAATGTTGCTGAATCTATTGAATTAGCTCAATATGCAGAACGAGCTGGCGCGGATTATTGCGTTTTAATTCCTTTACAAATTAATAAAAATTCTTTAGGCAATGTTACTCGTCGAGGTGTTAGAGAAACTGCTTTAAAAGTTATTGATGCTACAGAAGAAATTCATTTTATGGTTTATAATGCGCCTTGGCGAACGGAAAATAAAAATCTTCGAACTAATATTTGGAAAGAGTTGGCAACTCATCCCAGAATTGACGCAGTTAAAGATAGTTCGGGAGATGTAACAAGATTTCATAATTATGAAAGAGCACGCCATAGTAATGCTGAAGCATTTATGGGTGATGCTATTAAGAGTTTAACTCTTGCTAATTTGGATGGTGTTGTTGCTGGTCCTCTTAATGTTTTACCTGCTGCTTGGACTGTTGCAATTAGACGCGAAACATATCTTGATGTTCAAATACCTTATCACACATGTAAATTATTGACGGGATTAGATCCGATTATTCGTGGTAATTATGTGGGTTTTTTTAAATATGTTTTAGAAAAAAAGTTTGTTGTTACTCCTTCTGAACCGTTAGATCCAAAAAATGTTGTTTCAACTGAACAACAAGTAGAATTTGATAAAATTCTTGCATCTGAAAATTTTGAAACATTGTGGGAAATGAATTTTCGTCAACCTAGAGATTAATAATTTTGCCTTCTCTTCCTACATTTATTACTTTTGTTTGATCTAACATTTCTTCTATTCCTTCTGCTTCATGTACATGAGAACATAATAATAAGTCCGGTTTTAATTCTCTTATTGCTTTTTCTACTCCTTTACTTCCTGGTACAAATTCTGAAAACTTTTCCATTTGCGTATTTGTAGGATGTACATGGGTTATCATTATTTTTTTTTCTATTTCTTTTATGTTTTGAAATCCTTTATTTAATGTTTCAAATATTTCTTTTTCTGTTAGTTGTCCAACTCCAATATTTGCCCCACCACATCCAAATAATCCTATGTTGTCTGCTTTTATTGACTGCCCATGTAAGTTTGTTACGTCATATAATTTTGCTAAAAAATCTGCTGTTGCTAAAGTTTCATGATTTCCAGGTATGATTATTACTTTTTTATTTTTTTTTAGAAAAGGTCCAATTAATCCTTTTGTTGATTCATCATTTTGAGTTAAATCTCCACACAATACTACTAAATCTACTTGTTCTTTTTCTGCTTTTTCTGCTAGTTGTTCTACTCTTCTTGTATCACCATGTAAATCACCGGCTGCTAATATTTTCATAGTAAAACATAAGCTTGTTTATTTTATAAAGATGTCTCTTTTTTAGGACAAATTAATAACATTTAAAAGTTTGTTTTTCTTTTTTCTTTTTATGAAAGAAATTGAAAGTTCTTGGAAAGATTTACTTAAATCATACGAGATTCCAACCTTTGCTAAAAAGAAATTATTAGTTCCTTTATTTTTAGAACAAAATTTTGTTGAACCTGTTTTAGATGCAGGTTGTGGAACGGGATTTTTTTCTAATTTACTTTCTAATAACAGCATTAAAATTATTTCTATTGACAAAAATTTGGGAAAAACAAAATTGAAATCTTACAAACAATTTAAAGTTAGTATAGAAAAATTTAATCCAGAAAAAATAATTGGCGATGTTTTATTAATTAATGTTTTGTCTTGTGTTAATAAAGAAAAAAGATTTGAAATTCTTAAAAATTTAAAGACGATTAAAAGTTCTAAAATTTTTGTAGTTAATACTTCTGAGAAAATTGGTGAAAAAGATTTTAAATCTAAATTTATTGAAGTTAAGAAAATTTCTAATGATGTTGTTCATTTAATAAATAAAAAAGTTGATGGTTCTTTTATTGAGTTTGATGATTTTTTAATTAAAGAATCTGAATTTTTAGAAGATTGTGATAAGATTGGTTTAAAAGTTTTAAAAAAAAAAGAATTATCTTTTTCTGGTGAAAAATTTCCTGTTTTTAATTTTTATATTTTAGAATAATTATCTTTTTATTACTTCGTTTGTTGTTGTGTTAATTAGTGTTGATGGTGTTCCTTCTATTTTACCTACGTCTATTGCAAAATTTATGTGTGCTTTTATTTCTAGAGGTAATTCATCAATAGTTTTTAGATATTCTTCTCCTTGTTTGTTTACACTTGTTGTTATAATTGGTATGCCCATTTCTGTTACTAATTTGCTCATCCAATGTTTTGGTATTCTAACACCTAATGAGTCTAGTCCTGGCATTACTTCTTTTGCTACTGCGTTTTTGTTTTTTAGTTTGAATATAATTGTATATTTTCCGGGTAGTTTCCATAGAACTCTTTTTTTTGGTATTTGACAATTTTCTTTTATCCACTTTTTTGATGGTGCTATTACTGAGAATGGACTTTTTGTTCTTTCTTTTATTTCTCTTATTTTTTTTACTGCTTCTTTATTTGTTGCATCGCACCCAAGTCCATAAATTGTATCTGTAGGGTATATAAATATTTTTCCTGATTTAATTCTTTTATAGAATTCTTGTTTGTATATTTTTAATTCGTTTTTGTCTATTACTTGCATGATTTGATAACTTATAACTTATTTAAAAATGTTTTGTAAATACATTAATATGTTCTGTTTTTTATTTTTTCTATTTTGTTTTTTAATTCTTTTTCTATGTCGATTTCAAAGTTTTCTGCTAATATTAACGTTGTAAGAATTACATCTATAAACTCTTCTTTAAGTTGAATATCTTTTGAATCTAATTTGTCTTTTCTTTGAAGAGAATTTGTATGAAGTATTGCTTCGGATAATTCTCCCAGTTCTTCCATTACTTTTAACATTTGAGGATAAATCATTTGTTTTTTATCCTTGAAGTTATAATGTTGCATTAATCTTTTATGTTCTTGTTTTACAAAAGTTAAGAGTTCATTTAGTTCCATAAATTTGATAATTTAATTATGTTAATAAATGTTTTTATAAAATATAAAAAAAACTAAACCCTCTTTTCAGAGGGTCAAGAATTCGGGGTTTTTAGAGGCGTTTAAAAAAGTTAGATATTAATTAGGGCAAAAAAGTCCCCCTATTATTTTGTTTGAACATAAAATCTTCAAATTGATTTACTTGATTCATATATTCTTCCCAACTTACATAATATTTTTTTTTGAAATTCATTTTTCACCTCTTTATGATGCTTGTATATAATTTAAAATATAGTCAGCTTCTTCATTGCTCATTTCTCCTGCCCATCTTGCTTCATCTACTAATTCTATTGCTAATTTATTGATTGAATTCATTTCATCCACCACTCACTAGGTAGTGTGTTAAAACTACTTTCTTGAGTCACTTTTTTAATTTGGTCATAAAATAATTCACTTATTGTTTTTTGGCTTAGGTCTATCATGTTAACCACCTCCGTTTTTTTAAAAATGAACAGGTTTTCCTTTCGTAATTCCCTGTTCTGAATCAACAAGATATAGTAAAACTAATTCCTTTATATACCTCATTCCGGGGTTTGTCCAATGGTTAGAATTGTTTTTAAATGGTCTTGTGTAATGTTAAAATTATTTAGTTTAAGCCAGTTTAAGCATTGGACATCTCGTGTCCAATGGTGAAGGATTAAACAATATTATGAGTCCAAATAGGTATGTAAAACGAGTTTAACAACGATTATACGCAATCACCGCAGACAATTTTAAATTTGATCAAGGCTTTAATGATTTGGTAATATTTAAGCAGTAATAAAAAGCTAAAGATTTAAAAACGCACCCTAATTATCGCAGCACATGAGTGATATAAGTTCGGATATAACATACACAAGATGGTTAATACACCATATGGAAAATCCCTGTATTGAACCAAGAACTGGTTTAAGTATTGGAAGCTTTTATGTTAAACAGGCAAGAGATGCAGTCAAAACTTTTATTGATCCTGTAGCTAAAGAAACCCTTACAGATTATCTTCAAAGATATGTTGATGTTTGATCCAAAATGTCATTCACAACTTCAAAAACAATTTTTCTCACTACGTATGTGAAAAGAATTTAACAAAGATTAATTGCAATTTGAGTTTAGCACATTAACGTTTATAAATTCCAAAGTTATTATTATTCTTATGAATAGAGAAAAGTCAAATTTCATAATTAAAAGATATCAATTAGAACATTTAGTTCCATTAATTTTAACAATTATTTCAGTTTATTTTTGGTTCTCAAGTTTTCATCAGACTATTACTTATTTTGTAGGTCTTGCAATAAATATAATTGGTTTAATTATTTGGTGGTCTGCAAAAATCACTCTTGCTGAAAATTGGAATGGGGGTTATGGGAAACCAAAAGTAAAAAAGTTAGTTACTGAGGGAGTATATTCTAAAATTTGTCATCCACTTTATTGGGGTATTAATCTAACTTTAATTGGAATATCATTGATATCTTTAAATATTTATTTAATAATAATTTCATTAATAATTGTAATTTATTTTTTTATAAGAATGAAAATAGAAAATAAATTTTTGATTAAAAAGTTAGGTAAAAAGTATTTAGATTACAAGAAACGTACCTGGTTCTAACGGTACCAAACGCAAACTTCTCTTCAGTTGGTCGACTTGCAATCTTCTAGCATAACAACGGTTATAATCAATTGAAAAAAAGACGTAAAATAAAGAAAGAATAGAGTTTTTATCTTTGATACTGTTTCAAATCACAAGTTTCGGAAGTCCAAGCAGGATCATTATGGTTTCCCCATTTTAATCTCTCGGTCAATAAACATTCATTTTTTGTATATGCTCCACTTTGTTCTTTTGATAATCCAAACTGTTTAGTTCGTTCTCTAAATTCAAGAGCATATCTTGCTTCAGTATATTGAGCACAACAAGCAGCTATGCAAAGTGCAGCCCAAGCTTTTTCCCCCAACGCATGGTGGTCTCTAAAAAAAGCAGAATTAGCATCATCAGTTATCAAAATTAATTCAGATAAAGTTAAAAATCCTTTTTTGGGCATTGTTTCCGGTGTAGAGTTGGGCATAATAAAGTATCTTCCAACCCACGGCTGTTTTCTATCTTCACTTAATTTTCCATCAACTGATAAGATCGCTTGTTCAATTTGATACAAACTTGAAACCTGTTCATCTGTTAAATCAATGCCTTTTAATCTTCTTATAAATTCTTGACCATATAAATCCTCAGGTGAAGCAGATTTGTACGCTAATTCTGAAGTCGCCATATTCTCAACATTTCCTCTTTTTGTTTGTACTTCTAATCCCAGTCTCTTTGATTCTTGATCTTGTAATATTTTAGTAACAGCAGAATCAACATCAATACCCCTTTCTCTAAGCATTCGCAATCCTCGTTCTCCAACTTGTTCAAAAATAACTTTTTTTCTTCTTTCAATATCGGTCATATTGTAAATTAGAAGAGATAATTACTTTAAAACCCTTTTGGTTATTATTATTTTATAATTAAAATAACGAAAACTCCCTGCCTTAAATATTATCTTTTTATTGCTTTTCGAACTTAATACAAAAGTCTTTTTTGAACTTTTAAAACACAATTTTTTCTAACTGTGTATGTAAAAAGAGTTTAACCGCGATTAGACAAAATCGAAAGAAAGAGCCCTGAGCTTAATACTTATTTTTTAGATTTTATTTTTCCAATAATTAAGCCAATTAATGAACCAATACCAAAACATATTACTGCATAAAAAATCAAAGTCACTATTATGATAGTCCCTAAACCAGATGCTTCTTTCATTGGTAATCCTGGATTAATATTTGAATTTAAATTAGATAAAATAACTAAGATTATAATGGATATAATAAATATACTTACTGTAATTATTCCTCCTTTCAACCAAGAAGATATTGATTTCCACCAATCTTTAAATCCCATAATAGATTATTAGATTAATTAGTATTTATATCTTTTGGTTCATGGCTCTTGTTTTTTTAGCATTAAGTACCACTCCGCTCAGTGATACAGTCTTTCTTTTGACTCAAGAAACGCAGTTTTCCCACAAGCCATATAGGAAAAGAAACTAACAAGAATTAAGTGAAATCTGACTCAGGCCAAAAGTTTTATTAAGTTAATTGTTCATCTTTATTTTATGGAAGCAAAACACATCAAATCTGAGGACATAGAAGAGAATGATTTTGGTTCTATCAAAGTCCAGAATCTTCTTGCTTATCCTGATTATGAAAAACTTTCTGTTGCAGTTATAAAAATTGTTGGTGAACAAAAATTTGGCTTAAATAAAGAAAGTGATAATTCGTATTATGTTCTGGATGGAGAAGGAAAATTTTTCATTGAGGACAAAGAGTTCTCTGTGAAAAAAGGCGATCTTATTTTTATTCCAAAAAATACAAAGTATAAAGATTCCGGACAACTAACTTTACTAGCAATTTCTTGTCCCAGATTTAATATAGATAAACAAGTAAGCTTTGATGAATAACCTGAGCCAGACTCTCGCCAGACGTTGCACTCTGAATCGGTGCTAACGCACTCACTTAACAAGAATTATATTCAATCACGAGAACGCCTAAAAAATAGAAAGGAAACAATTTCTAAAAAAGCGCAAGATTTATATTCATAATTCTATTATAATAATTTATGGACGTTTCCAAACTAATAACTAATAAAGCATTATGGAAGTATAATAATTCAGAATTTCACGTTCAAACTTCAGAAAGTGGACTTCATTCTGATTTATATTTAAATACGGAT
>CAYRWJ010000020.1:0-10082 GCA_964427985.1 uncultured Methanosarcinales archaeon | reverse complement strand
GGTTTCCTTAGTTGAAAAAATAGTTAAAAAGGTTTTTGTTAAGGAACTTAACACTAGAAAAATAAAACCTGATTGGATCATATCCTATCCTCCGTTTGGATTAACTATTGCATATGAACTCGCAAGACAAGTTGGAGCAAAATTTGGTTATGTTGATACCAAAAAAGAAGAATGCAATTTTGACATAAAACAAAATGAGGTGGTTATTGTTGTTGGAGATGATATTTATTCTGGCGGAAGTATTAAGAAAACAATTCAAATTGTTAAGTTAAAAGGAGCAGTTGTTAAAACCCCCATTTTTACAATTGGAAACTTTACAGGAACTGAAACCATTTTAGATTTAGATGTAATTTCTGCCATATTAGAAACCGGCAACTTATACGATGAAAAAGATTGTCCTATGTGTAAATCGGGTTCAAAAGCAGTTTTGCCAAGACCAAATTGGAATAAATTAATGAAAAAGTAACGTCAACACTCATTAATTATTGTTTTTAATGTTTCACTTAATTCAGAAAATTTAACAAAGGATATACCTTATGTTCTCGTTTTTACTTCTCTTAAAAATGCTAATTCTGAGGAAAAAATAGCAATACTTAATATTGGAATCGCAAATAATACATATGGTGATATTGCTAAATTTGCTGGAATTTTTCCAAAATTATCTCTTAACTTTTCTACTGCATCTAAATATTGTTTAAACGGCTTTCGTTTACCCAATTTATTATATAATAACAAGGATGATGCACTCAAATAAGAATAAATGTGTTCATCTTCTTTTAGTTTGTTTAATCCATTCTTCAAAGTATGAACAACAGAATCCAACATATCGTTTGTTTTTTCGATATATTCTGAAGGAGTATTAAAATATACTAATGTATCTTTTTTGGGTTTTTCAAATTCAAATATTCTATTTAAACCTATAATTAAATCCCTTGCATAAATTCTTAAATTAATAAGTAAAGAAAAATAGGGAGAATCATAATATTCTGCAACATCATTTATGAGGTTTATATATGATTTAAGTCCTTTAATAGATAGTCCTAACACTTTTTGTTTTCTTAATGAAAGTTTTAAAAGTCTTCTTTTTAATCTATTTTGTGGTACTTCTGATAACGTTTCTCCCTTAGGGATGGACATTTTATTTATTAACTCAAAAGTTTCTTCGTCAATTTTTATTATAATTCTTAAAACTTGTCTGCTTTTTTTTATTAACTTAAATGTTGAAGACTTAACTTTTTCACTTATTTCCTTGCGCTTTTTAGAACTAACTTTACTTTTAAAACCTGAATGGATTATTGCTTCAAACATATTTTAATTTAAATAATATTAGTTTATATACTTTTTGATTAACAAATTTAGAATTCTGTTAACTTTTTACTTTCGCCGTATTTGATTATTGATGTTTTTCCTTCTGCTCCGCCTTCAAGTTTTTGTATGCTTATGAATTTTCCTTCTTCTAATTTTTTTATTCTTCTTTGAAATGTTCTGTAGCTTATATCTTTTCCTTTTGCTGCGTACATTTTAAATAAGTCTCCAATTTTCATTTCATTGTTCTTTTTTATCATTTCTAATATTTCTTTTTCTATATCTACTAAGTCTGTACTGCTTTTTATTGAGAAACTTTCTAATTTTGCTATTGCTTGTATTGCTTCTTCTTTTTCTATTTTTTTCTTTGATTGGTCTTCTGCTAATTGTCCTGCTTCTTTTATTAAAAAAAGTCCAGTTCTTATGTCTTTCATTTCTGCTGCTTTTCTTGCCAATAAATTAAATGCTTCATCTGACCAAACATCAGGTACAAATGCAAATTTCATCCTTTCTTTCAATATTTTTATAGTTTCTTGTTCATTGTATTCTTTAAATTCTAACAAATCGGGTATGAGTCTTGAACGTGTTCTTTCATCTACATGGGTAAACCAAGTTTTGTAATTTGTTATTAGAACTATTGTTTTTCTGTAAACTTCTTCTAAAAGCAAATATAAAAAGTCTGTATCTTCTACTTTATCTATTTCATCAAAAATTAATACTGCTCCCGAATTTTTATTAATAATTTCTTTTATTACTTTTGTTAATTCTTCTGTTTTTTTGTTTTGTGTAAATTTGTATCCTAATTGGTTACATATTTCTAACATTATTTTAAATGAAGTGTTGGTTTGCCAACAATTAATAAAAATAGGAAATATTTCATCTGTTTCGTCTTCTATTTCTTTTAATAAATGTTTTACTGCTACGGTTTTCCCGATTCCTGGTTTTCCATGTATTAATAAGTTTCTTCCATTTCTTTTTTGAAATAATGGTTTTATACAATTTGCTATTTGTTTTTGCTCACTTTCTCTAAAAGGCACTATTTTTGGTATGTAATCAAAGTCTAATGCTTCTACATTTGTTGTAAATAAACTTTCTGTATCTTTTAACATATCTTTAAACATTGACATAGTTAAAAAGGTAGAATGTGAGTATATAAAGATTTATATTTTATGAATCTTTGTACTCAGAACAAAGTGATGTTGTATAAAATTATGTTTTTAACTATGTCTTGTAAGTTGTTGGGGTAATAATTTTTCATCCAAGTCCAAATTATCTCTTAATTCAAGTAATCTTTCTTCGGTTATTTCGATTGCAGTTTGAAGTGTGTATAAGCTTTTGTAAACAGTTGTTGAAAGCAAAGTTATTTCTTCTCTTTTTGGAGAATATCTAACCGCAGCATGTACATAACCCGTTACATCTTGCTTTCCCTCATCTAATACAACAATTAAAGTTTGGGTTGCATCTTCATATACAAATCCTTTTTTTAATGGTCCAGTAATTCCTTCTGCGGAATCTTTATACCCACTAAACCGTCTTCCCATAAATCCTGTTGGAATTATCGCCATAATGTTTAGAATTAGAAACGGATTTAAAAAGATTATTCTTCTAATTTAAGTATTATTTCTTCGAATACGGAGAAAGGTTGTGCACCTTCTATTAATTTTCCATTTATTAAGAAAGCTGGCGTTCCACTAACCCCCAATCTTTGTCCTTCTCGCATATCATCTCTTACTGACCTTGCATAAACTCCTGCTTTTAATTCTGCTTTAAATTTAGGTACATCTAAGTCTAATTCTTTTGCTATTTCTATTAAATCATCAACGTCAAAAACTCCTTTTCTTTCAAATAATGCATCGTGATATTCCCAAAATTTTCCTTGAGCATTTGCTGCTTCTGATGCTTCTGCTGCTTTTTGTGCATATTTGTGTGATGTTAATGGAAAATGTTTAAAAACAAATTTTATTTTTCCTTCTCTTGCTAATTTTTCTAATCCTGGTACTGCTGGTTCCCAATTTGGCATTTGTGATTTAAATTTTTGTACTAAGGAATCATGTGTTCCAAATGCGGCTATACAATAAGGGCATTGAAATTCAGAATATTCCACTATTACTATTTCAGCATTTTTTGGTCCTAAAAAAGGGTCTGCTAATTTAATTGGATCTAATGCAATATCTGGAGTTCTTAAATATTTTACTACAAAGAATATTGCTATAACTATTATTATTGAAATTATTAATATTTTTAATTTCTTTTTTTTCATAAATGTTAATTATTGATTTTATTTAAAAAGTTATTGTTATTAACTGTCTTCTTCCCAAGCACATATTTTATATTGAATTTTACCAGCAGGTGTTTTTATTTCATCAAAAGAAAGATATCTTAATCCCCCTCTACTAATGGCATAGCCTTGTAATTCATTAGCTAATACAACATTTGGAATAATTCTTTTTGCTTCATCAACTGAAACTGCAATTCCTGTTTTTACAAAAACTTCAGCAAGTTCATCCAAAGTTTTAATAGAAAGATTACCACAAAATCCTAATGCTCTTCTCTTAAAAGTTTGAGCTCCATCGTTACTCAACGCAATAGAACGTTCTCCATCATGACGATATGTTAAAGATACTTTTCCTATTTTTGCAAATAATTCTCGCAAATATTGTTTTGCATTTGCAGGAGTAATTTCTTCAATCATAAAATTAGAGGCAGTTATCCAATTATAACTCTATTCATTAATTCTGTTTCAAAAGAATATAAAAAGTAATATGTTTTTATGCTAACTCTCGCTTTAATATTTTATGTGCTCGATTCAGTTTTTTAAATGATTCTGTATCTCCCGTAGGCATATCAGGATGTGCTTTTTTTGCTAATTCTTTATATCTTTTACTCATAAGCTCAAAATCCAAAGAATCTTCATCTACCCCTAAAAGTTCTCGTGCTTCTTTTCTTTCTTTTTCTACTTCTTCACTTTCAGAAAAGTCAAAAATAAATTGTTCAATTGTTTTTTGTTCTGCTAATATTTCTTTTATCTCAAATTCAATAATTTTTGATATAACAAATAAGTTTTCAACATATTTACTACCTGCTTTGTAACTATAATGTAAACGATATCCCTCAACATACCAAGTTATGCTTGCAGGTAAGTTTTTTATTGCAACGGGTTCAAGTTTAAAATCTATATCATCTTCAGAAACCCCAATTGAACGTAATAGAGTAACTATATTATTATAGAACTTTTGCGCTCTTCGTGTGAATGAATCTCTAATTGGCAATATGTTGATTTCATATCCTTTTATTCTTGTTAATGTCATTTTATTAGTTGATTTAATCTTTTAAATTTTGTTTGCATATATAATGTTAATGGATGCTCTCACATAAAAGAAACTATTTAACAAAAGTTTTATAAACACATACTTCCTTCTTTTAGTTATGGCAAAAATCGAAGAATCTAAAGAGGAACAAATTGGTTTTCATAAGGGTGCTTTATCTACTTTAGCTAAAGAGCGTCAAGAGTTTGCACGTATTCTTTCTATTGTTGAACAATTAATGCAAGTTCATATTAATGCTTTAAAAGAATTAGGTGTTGATTTAGAAAAGATTGCTAAAGAAGCTCAAAAAGAAACTAAAAGATCTGGTAAGAACATGGAAGAATTGATTAAATAAACTTATTAATAATTTTATAAATCAATCTTTTTTATTTAAAATTAACTTTTTTTAAATTTTTAATTAATTGTTCAAAACAAAGATTCATTTCTTCTTCACTTTTTGTTCCTGTACAAACTGTTTTTCCATTAGAAAATAATAAAAAACTTGCATAAAAAGGAAATTTTATTTTATACACCAAACCGGGAAATTGTTCAGGTTCATAATCAGTATTCATAAGTTTTATTGCCAGAACATTTAAATTGATATTAAATCCTAATTCGCCTGAACCAACTAAATTTTGGATTTTAAGTATTGGTTCAATACATATATTAATTTCTACTTTTTTAAGATATTTTTTAATTTGAGAAACTGCTTTTTTTGCATCAATTAAACTCTTTGCACCAGCACAAACAACTTTACCTGATGAAAACAATAATGCTGAAGTTTTTGGTTCTTTTATTCTTAAAACTAAACCAGGAAATTGTTCAGGGTTATATTCCACATTTGATAATGTACTTGCAATTTTTTCTAATGGCAATTTATATTTTAAATCAGTTGTTACAACAAGATTTACTACGTTTATGCTTGGCATTTAAGTAAAATATTATAACCCACGATAAAGGTTTCTATTTTTTTACCTTTAATTTACTTAAAAACTAATTTTTTTATTAATAATTATTTTTTAAATATAATCTTATTGGTGAAGAATTCTTTCTAAAACCTTTCCAATATTTTTCTCCATATTTTTTAATTCCTTCTTCAGAAATTAATTCATTCGTGTATTCGTCTTCCTTTTGGTACATGATTTAAGATTTTATTTTCTTTATACTTACCTGAACCAAGATAATCAGTTCCTGATTTAATTATTACATAACCTGCTAATTTTTCTTTACAAGGAATATCTAACCCATACATCCACATTTTCATTACTTTTGAATCGACTTCCAAAACATTTTTTTTAGCTAACGGCCCAAATAATTGTGAACCTTCTATGCTTGGTCTAAAAGTGTCAAATCTGTTTTCTCCAATATAAATTCCAATTGTATTTATTTTTACACTATCCAAATCAAACTCTTTAACAGCATCATTTATTACATAAACATCATCTTTTCCAGATAATAAGAAAACATAATCTAATCTTTCTTTTATTCCATATTGAAATTCTATTATTTTTCTTAATTCTTTTAACTCTCTCGAGTTTAGTATTTTTAATTCCATTTTTATTAAATTAATCACTCTTCATTAAAATAGTTTACTGTTTAAATTATATGAATTAATTATAAATTACACCAAAAACAATATATAGTAGTTATTTAATCTTAGTATATGAAGTTATGGGGATTAAATCTTTACGAAATTAGTTTAATTTTGTTTGCTCTTATTATTGGATTATTTTTTTCAAAATATTTCTTTTTAACTACGTTTGTATTGATGTGGAGTTATATGATTTCCACAAAAAGAATTAAATCAATGAAACGATTTGCTATTTCAACCATAATAGCTTTAGTTTGGATCATTATCGCAAATAACTTTTATTCTTACAATCAAGATTTTCTTATTATTTTTGGTTTTGCCACCTTTCCTTTTTTTGGTTTATCTATTGGCCTGTATGGAATTCATATGCTTTTTTCTATATTGGATAAAAAATTGAAAAAAACAGATTTTAAATTTAGGTTTATTCTTTTTTGTTTTTTCTTTTGGGTTATTTTATTAATTTCTGAATCTTGTGCATATAATTTTTTTAATGTCCATAACATAACGTCAACAACTTATACTGGAATTAAATTTTGTAATTGTATACATGCCCCAATTTGGATGAAACTTGCTTATTTCTTATTTGGACCTATTTTTTATCTTATTTCTAAAATTTTTAATGTTGAAAAGTTTTAAAATAATAAAATTAGAATTATTGTTACAACTATTCCTAGCCCCCATCCACCAAGTACATCACTCCAATAATGTCTTTTTTGATATACTCGCGAATATCCATTAAGCAATATTAACAAAATAATTAATAAAAACAAAATTGGATTGTTAAAAAATATGCCTATAATTGAGCCTAAAACTATACTTCTTCCAGAATGTAAACTTGGAAATGATGATGCATCTAATTTTTGAAGTAAACTTTTATATTTTTCTTTTTTAGGTCGGTCTTTATACCAACAAAGTCGTATTCCGTACCCAATTGCACAAACTAATATTAAACCAAGAAGTAATTCTGACATTAATACATATTTTTGTAAGATTAAGGTGAATAAAATAATTATTCCAAAGGTATAACTACTTCCCACAAGGGAGAATTCTTGTATAATTTCACGAATCATACTTTTTTGTTTATATTTGCCTTAATAAACTTTTTGAGAACAACCACAAAAATATTGGGAGAGAATACACACTTCTACACACTGTTTATTAAACCAAACATTTAAATACTTGAGATGTGTATGAATGTGTATGTTTCATGATAATCTTGCAAGCATAAGAGAAATTACTCAGAAAGACCATTCTCATTTAGACTCTTTAAACAATGCTCTCAAGGTAATTGAGGGTGGGGGAAGTTGGCTTAGCCACTTGAGTCATTTAACCAGAGCATTAGTCATTTATAACAATGATTTAAAAGCTGCTGCTCTGGTTTTAATGGCTTATTTTGATAATTACAATATGTGTTTTGATAAGAACAGTTTAGTTAAGACTATAACTACAATTAGCAAGGATAATGTATTAGACATTCCTAAAATTACGAGTATGATTAAAAATGTTATGCAATAAAGAATTTAAAAGTGTATTAAACAAAGTTGTAATTAAATACTCCGAAGTACTTGATGCTTTAGATAAGTTTGAATCCTCTGGAAGAATACCGAAAATTGCCGCCAAAAAACGTTTTAATTTTACTTTAGACCCAGACCTCTTGAAAAGTTTTAGAATTCATTGTTATAGAAATAATCTTAAGATGAGTTCTGAAATTGAAAATTTAATAAAAGATAAGATTAATAATTAAACGCCCCACATAGGGTTAATTTCTCGTTTTATTAATGCTATTACTTTTAACAATGCTAATTCTTCTTTTGAAAGTAAATGTTTTAACTCTTTTAATTTTCTAAAATCATTTTCTGAAATTGAACTATATAATACGTCCCCCTCATTTATTTGTCGTCCCATAGTCACTCCATCCATCGAACAAGCAACTTGTTTTCCTTTTTCTGCCGAACTAATGTTTTTTTGTTCTTCTTGTAATGCTTTTACAACAGTAATATCTTTGCCTGTTTTGTTCATTAAAGGCATTTTAGTTTTCAATTCTCCTTCTTCAACTGAAACTCCACATATTGCAGGATTTGATTGTCTGAATACATATCCTTTCATTAGCGCTATCTTACAAGGTTTTATTAGTTCTCCTAATTCTTTTTCTTCTTCTTCCTTGCGCATTTCTTTAACCCACGTTTCATATTCTTCCAATACTTTGTATATTACATTTGAATGTATTACTTTTACTTTTTCTGTAGATTTTTCGCCTTCAACATTAAATGCTAAAACTACTGATTTTAATTTGTCTTTTTCATAACTTGATTCTGCATCAACTAAATCTTTTCGATTTACATTTCCCAAAGTTGCTTTTCTTATAGGTATATCTTTGTCTTTTACTATACTTATTAATGCCTCTAAACTACCAAGAGTATCTGCTTTCATCACTACTCCTTCAGCATCAGTGGCAATTATTACATCATTTAATTGTTCTTGTACATCCATCTCACAAACTTTGGCTTCTTTATCTCTACATGAAACAAGTGGCATTCCCGCGATTACTTCATCTATATTTGGTGCTAAAATTCTTACGCCGGTTGCTGCATTAATTTCTTTAACAGATTTATATTTTGCTTTTTTTTCCATCATTTCTGAATGGGGCATTGGTTCAAATAATCCCCTTATTTTAGTTGAAATTGGTCCGTTTAATCCCGCAATTATTATTGGATCTCCCGGTTTTAACGAACCGTCATAAATTATTACGTCTAATACTTTTCCTACCCCTTTTTGTTCTTTTACTTCTAATACTGTTCCTTTTGCATTTCCTTGGAGATTACATTCTAAACATTTTTCTAAATATTTTTGTACTAATCCAATTAGAACCATTAGCACTTCGGGTAAACCTTCTTGTGTTAGTGCTGAAATTGGCACTATTGCTATTTGTTTAGTATAATCTTGAACTCTATCAAATCTATCTGTGTTCAAATCAAACTTTTCACTTAATTTTCCAACCAATTCATACATTTTTGTTTCAAATTGTTGTTGCACTCTGGGATGTTGAGAATTTATTTCTGTTAAAATAGTTCCTTCCTTTTTTTCCCAACCTTGTATTAAGTCTATTTTGTTTGCAGCAATTAAAAAAGGAGTTTTAGATTTTTTTAAAATTTCTATTGCTTCTTCTGTTTGAGGCATGAATCCCTCATTTATATCTACAACTACTATGGCTATATCTGCTAAACTTCCCCCTCTTTTTCGCAATGTCGAGAATGCTGCGTGTCCAGGCGTATCAATAAAGAGCAATCCGGGAATTTTTAATTCTTCTTTCATTAAACTTCCACAAACTCTTTGTATTGTTTCAACCGGAATGATTGATGCACCTATTGCTTGAGTTATCTTACCTGCCTCACCTTCGGTTACAGTGGTTTGTCTAATTGAATCTAATAATGTTGTTTTTCCATGGTCTACATGACCCACCACTGTTACTATTGGTTTCCTTAACATGTGTTAAAAAGAATAAACTTTGTTTTAAAAATGTAGTGGTTATTTTATTTTATTCAATGATTTTATTATAAACTTTAAGTCAGTTTTATAGAATTCTTTAAAATGTGACAAAGTTGAGTCTTTAATTATTAAAATTATTTTTTTTGAGAATGGATAATTAAGCTTTTTTTCTATGCGGTTTATATTAAACAAAAAATTTAATATTGCAACCCTATTTAAAAAGTGTTTATCACATATCTTTTTTATTACAACATTTCGGTTTAAGTTTTCCCATCTTGCTATTGTAACTAAATCTAAATTATCTAAATCTTCAACAAATCTTTGATATCTTTTTTTATTAATTTGTTTATTTGAAATTAAAAACTTATTATCTGTTCCAAGTATTGCATGACTAA
>CAYRWJ010000019.1:0-18501 GCA_964427985.1 uncultured Methanosarcinales archaeon | reverse complement strand
CTGCTTTTAAACACTCGTCTGCATGACATACATGTATTGAATCTCCTAGCAACCTATCCTGTGATGCATCATATACTAAATCAGGTTGCTTATCTTGTAAAACTTTTGATAAATCTGAATTTCCTAATGTTACATTCCCTCCCAAATTAGCACCACGGATTAAACATCCTCTAAGTTGGGTATTGTTTCTTTCATTAATTCTTGAATCTATTTCTTCAACTCCTTCTGGAGTTGTACTTGACATTACTATTTCATATCCTTTTCCCATTAGAATTCTAGCGGCATGTCTTCCAAAAGATTGTTTTCCTCTTCCACCAATGATTAGTATACTCATAAATAATTAAATTTTTAACTCATTTATAAAAGTAACCCTTTTAAGCACAGGAAATCAATATTAGTTAGACTAGTATACTTTTTACCACACCCCCCTGTTTCCGATGGAGATTAGTATACCTTTTCGTATACTAAACGAAATATTTATATACTAGTTATGCTTTCCCTACAATATGGTAATATTATTCGACAGGTTTAACCTGCCGGAGGATATATATGAATTAGTGTTCGCTACAGAACAACAATCAATAGTAGGTAGACTGCTCATAGATTTCATAAAAGACAATGGAGGTGAAATAGGAAAAACTCAAATGTCCATGTTTGCAACAAGTTTACATGAAGGTAAAATCATTGCAAAGATCCCAACACCGAAGTTTAAAGGAAAAAAAGTAAAACTTTCCTATAACAAACGCCAATTTTACGATAGAATATTAACCCCCTTTCGAAGTATGGGCATTATTGATTATGATATGTATAAAAAAACTTACAAAATTTCAAATAATTTCAAAAAAGAGATGTTAAGAATTGGTTTATTGTGGAGCAAAGAGCTCTCACGTAATGCTAAATCATTGATTGACGATTAACAACCGTTGCACGTTATCCTTCTGGATACACCCCCCTCAAAATGTTGTGCAACGGTTATTTCTTTTTACATTACAGTAACATTTATAAACGCATTATTTTTCCCTTTATCTAATAGACATAACGGGGCTGTAGGGTAGCTTGGTCCATCCTCTCTGGTTTGGGACCAGAGGACCCCAGTTCGAATACAACTCAAAAATTAGGGTTGTCGAATGTCTGGGCAGCCCCACTTAAAATAACTAAGACGGACTATACAAACAAAGTGAGCATAGTCCTTTGTTAAGCGAGAAAATTTCGTTTAACAAAAAAATGGACAAAACCATTTAAATTTTGGAGATTATTATGGCAAAAAAATTAAGTTACGGAGCAAGATACGGTAGAAAGGTTAGAGATAAACTTTCAAAATTTCTAACTATTAAAAATCAAGCTAAAAAATGCCCTTATTGTCATGCATTAAAAGTTAAACGAATTGCAATGGGAATTTGGACTTGTACTAAATGTAATTCAAAATTTACTGGAAGAGCATATGATATTACTAAAACTAAAATTAAAGAAAGTGTAAAAGAGATCTCAGAAGACTCTGGAGAAAAAAATGGTTCTGTATAAATGTTTTCAGTGTAATAAAAAAGTTGGCGAAGAATTTTTAAGAAAAAAAGTTAGATGTCCTTATTGTGGATCTAAGATGATTTACAAACCACGAACTCAATCAACTAAAATTAAAGCAAGATGATTACTGCATTAATTACCATTGATGAAGATGTTGAAGAACTTTACAAAGCAATTAAAGCGGATATTACTAAGCAATTACGTTCAACGATTAATATTATAAAAAAAGACAAATTAATTTTTGAAATTAAAGCTCAAGACCCAGTAGCTTTAAGAGCCACATTAAATTCACTTACTCAAATGTTAAGTGTTTTTCACAAAGTTAAGGAGATAAAATGAATACCGAAAAAATGCAACAAATGCAATTAATTGAACAAAATCTTCAACAATTTCTTATGCAAAAACAACAATTTCAACAAAGTATGATTGAAACTGAATCAGCTTTAAACGAACTTTCTAATGCTAAAGAAAGTTATAAAATTCTTGGAGGCGTTATGCTTTCTACTAATAAAGAAGAGTTACAAAAAGAACTTACTATGAAAAAAGAAGAAATAAATTTAAGAATCAAAACCATTGAAACTCAAGAAAAAAAACTTAAAGAAAAAGCAGATGAATTAAGAAAAGAATTTATGAAAGAGACTAAAAATGAAAGTAAGTGATCTAATTGGTTTTGTAAATTGTATTATTGAAGAAAATACTCTTCCAAAAAATGTTTCTGCTACTTTAAATAAAATTATTGAAATTCTTAAAAATGATGATGATATTAACATTAAAAAAAATAAATGTTGTAATGAATTAGAAGAATTAGAACTTAATAGTAATAATATTGAAGCAGGAATTAGAGTTCAAATTTTAGATGTTATTAGTTCTATTGAACAATTATGTTAACTTTTCTTAACTATTTTTAATCTATTTTTCAATATTGTAGAATTAGGTATAAATATTGAATCATTTTTACTTTTTATTTCTGTTTCTATTAATTTTAGATGTATTACTTTTCCTTTTACTCCCGCCACATCAATAACATCACCCTCTTTAAATAACTTATTTTTGTTAATCATTATTCCCGCTATCATATTTGGAATAAAATCTTTAACACCCAAAATAAAGGTTAATACGATTATAACAACAACTCCTATTGCAATTACAGTTAATACGGTTGTAGTTATTCCTAATTGACTTAATGCCATTAGTACTGCAAAAAAATAAATTATATAACTTACTACTTGCCCCACCAGGTCTTCCATTTCCATATTGATATTTGCTGTTTTTTTAAGTATTTTATTTAATTCTATTTCTTTTAATATTCTTTTTGTAAAATTCCCTGCCAACCGCCCAATAACTAATCCAAATATTAAAAATATTGCAGATATCATTATTTTAGTAAACAATCCTGAAAAGAAATCTATCTGTCCTTGGAACAAATCAAATAATGTTGCAAATAGTGTTTCAAATAGCATTTTATTTATTTATCAATTCAAGTATTTAAATCTTATTAATATGGGGGGAAAAGTTAAATAAACAATAACACTTAAACCATTCATGATTGAAATTCCTAAAGAGTATGAAATTGAAACAATCCCCCTTTCAATTAGTCAGATTTCCTTTTCTAAATTTTATGGCAAATCGATTTTAGATTGGTGTTTAAATCATTGTGGTTTATCAAATATAAGCGGACATTGTCCCAATATCAAAAATGATTTCAATAAAAAAGGTGAAGCTAAAATTAAATCTTTCAAAAAAGCATATTTAATCTTTATTAAAGTTCCAAGTAAAGAACTAACTTGGGAAGGTTATAAAAAAAGTTTACCCGCAAAAAGTCAACAAATTATTTATGAATTGTTAAAAAACTTAAAAGATGAATTACAAAACTCAGGACATAAAAGATTTCTTCTTTTAGCAGCAGGTCCTTGTAAAAAAGTGTTTTGTAATAATATTGATTGTGAACTTCTTAAAAATGGAATCTGTTCTCACGAAGGAGATGTTTTTCCTGCAATGGAATCTTTTGGTATTAATGTATTTGAAACTGCTGAAACTGTAGACAAAAAAATGTATTGGATTCAGAACAACACCCTTCCCGAATCTATCCCTTATGGAAGTCGTGTTGGCTTAATTTATTATGATTAAGGTTTTGCCTGGTTCCAAATTAAAATATTAGTAAGCATTAGGAAAATATGTTATTTTAAGTAAAGTTTATTAACTTCCTTTATTTTTTTTTATTATGTCAATTGTTGCACAATTATTTGTTAATAGTTTAATTGCAGGAGCAATTTATGCTTTAGTAGCCACAGGATTTTCTTTAATTTATTCAACATCTAAAATTATTCATTTTGCTCATGGTGTTACTGTTGCGTTTAGTGCATATTTTCTTTACTTATTTTTTACCATATTAAATATTAATTTTGGTTTTTCTATTATTTTAGCTTTGATTTGCGCATCACTATTAGGTTATGGTATGCATCACATTTACAAACAGTTAAGAATAAAAAAGGCATCTACGGTCATTTTATTAATTGCTAGTTTTGCTCTTCTTATATTACTTGAATCTCTTATTTTGATATTTTTTGGTGCTGATGTTAAAACTATTGGTTATTTAAAAGTTGCTAAGGGTATGGAATTTATGGGTGCTATCATAACTCCTTTACAAGTTGTAATTATAATTGTAGCTGCGATTTTGCTTATTTCTTTATATTTTTTTATGAAAAAGACTAAGTTAGGTAAAGCAATGAGAGCAGTTAGTGATAATAAAGATGTTGCTTCAATTGTTGGCATTTCTTCTGAACGTATTTATATGTGGGCGATGGTTTTAGGTTCTACCATTGCAGGTATTGCAGGGATACTTATTGGGTTAGAACAAAATTTAGAACCTACAATGGGAACTAATCTTATTATTAAGGGGTTTACTGGTGCGATTATTGGGGGTATTGGTTCTGTTCCAGGCGCAGTTCTTGGTTCATTCTTACTTGGCTTTGCAGAAAATTATGGTATTTGGTATCTTCCTTCAGGATATAAGGATGCTATTGCTTTTGTAATATTATTCATATTTTTAATATTTAAACCAACAGGCATTTTGGGTATAAAAAAGAAAGATTAACACAACATTTAAGAATAAATAAATTAATAATGAATTAAACCAGAGGTAACAAGAATGAAAAAAATAATTACAATATTATTATTACTTACATTAATAACTTTAATTGGTTGTTCTAAAGAAGTAGAAGAAAAAGAAACAATAAAAATTGGTGCAGTCATTCCCTTAACAGGACCTGCTGCAGATTATGGACAAGGTTTTGAAAAAGCATTACAATTAGGTATTGAAAAAATTGAAAAGGAATACAATGTTGATGTTAAACTTATTATTGAAGATTCTCAACTTGATTCTACTAAATCCGTTGCTGCTGCTCAAAAACTAATTAACATTGATCAAGTTAAAGCGATTATTCCGGGAAGTTCTAGCGAAACTCTTGCTATGGCCCCAATTGCTGAAGAAAATAAAGTTCTTTTAATCACAGGAGGAAGTAGTCCAGATATAACCAATGCAGGAGATTATGTTTTTAGAATTTATCCTTCCGATTTATATCAGGGTAATGATATTGCGGATCTTATTGCAGAAAAAGGATATGAAAAAGTGGCAATATTAAACATTCTTAATGATTATGGAACCGGACTTAAAGAAGTTATAATCAACCAAGTTGAAAAAAATGGGGGAGAAGTTGTTATTACTGAAAGTTTTGATGTTACTTCTTTAAATTTTAAAACACAACTTATTAAAATAAAAAATAAAAATCCAGATGTTTTAGTAGTTATTTCGCACCATTATCCTACAATTCTTAAAGAGATTAAAGAACTGGATATTAACTTACCCTTAATTGGTTCTGAGAACTTTATGAGTATTTTAAAAACAGAAGATTTGGAATTAGGAGAGGACGTTCTTTTTCCTTATTATGTTGATCCAGATTCTGAAGAATTAAAAGAATTTGTTGCAACACATAAAATAAAATATGATAGTGAACCAGGGTATTTTGCTTCAGGAATTTATGATTGTACCTTATTAACTTTAGAAGCTTTAATTAAGAATAATGGGAATATTGAAGAGGCTAAAGCATGGTTATATAATGTGAAAGATTGGAAAGGTGCTACGGGAACTACTAACTTTGATGAGAATGGAGACACTATTGGAAAAAGCTATGCAATCCACGTTATTAAAGATGGTGAAATTATTCCAATTGAATAAAACAAAATTTTTATTTTTTCTTTTAAAATAGAAACATTTATTAACAAGTGTTAAGTATATTTAACATATGTTAAGTATATTTAATAATTTAAAACCTTTTTTCGAAGATGTTTATAGAGAAATTTCTGTAAGAGAATATGCAAGAATGCAAGATATTAGTCCGCCAACTGCATCTAAACTATTAAATCAATTTGCTAAAGAAGAATTATTAATAAAAAAACAGGATAGAATTTATTTAATGTTCAGGGCAAACAAAACTTCAGATTTTTTCAAAGATTTAACTAAAGCTTTTTGGAGAAAAAGATTAACAAAAGTTTTAGAACCTTTAAGAGAAGAGTTAATGTTTAAACCAATAACATTATTTGGTTCATTATTTAAAGTTGAAAATACTATCAATTCAGATGTAGACTTATTTATTGATTTACCTGAGAAAAAAATTGATTTATCCAAAGCTGAAAAACTATTGAAACGAGAAATTCAATTATTTTTCAAAAATGCAGCCAAAAGTGAAGAGTTAATTAAAAATATAAAAAAAGGGTTAATAATATAATGGATTGGATTGAATGTAAAAAAGAAAAATTTGTGAAAGATGACGTTTTTGTTGATAAACTATTAATTAAGGTTTTAAAAGAGAAAGCGGATGAAAAATTTAAATTTATTGATTCTTTAGAAATTAATAACCTTAGCGCAGAAACTATTGTTTGTGATTTCTATGACATATTAAGAATGTTTCTTGAAGCTTTAGCAATGAGAAATGGATTTAAAATAAAAAATCATGAATGTTATTGTTCTTTTATATCTGAATTTTTAAATTTAAATGAATTATCTATAAAATTTAATTATTTAAGAAAAATCAGAAATGGAATTAATTATTATAAAAAAAGAGTTAATGCTATCGAAGCAAAAGATTTAATAACTGATTTAAAAGATGCAATCTATCAAGTTAAAAAAAATTTAGAGGAAAAACATGATTGAAGCATATTTTATTCATTTAGCTATCTTGGTAGGTATTTATCTCATTTTAGCATTATCTTTACAGCTTACTATTGGTTATAGTGGTTTACTTAACATAGGCCATGTTGCTTTTTATGGTATTGGTGCTTATACTTCTGCTTTAATGGTTATGAATGGAGTTCCATTCAGTATTGCTTTTATTTCAGCAGGAATTGTCGCAATGTTATTTGGTTTTTTATTATCTCTTCCTTTGAATAAACTTAAAGGAGATTATCTTGCTTTAGCTACTTTGGGATTCTTCTTTGTTATCTACGCAGTATTATTAAATTGGGTTTCTTTAACTAGGGGGCCGTTGGGTATTCCAGGCATCCCTAAACCTAACTTTTTTGGTTTAGCTATAACAAACAATTTTTCTTTTCTCATTTTAACAATAATAATATGCATTATAACTTATTTTGTTATCAGACAAATAATTAAATCTCCTTTTGGCAAAGTTTTAGAATCTATTAGAGATGATGAATTAGCAAGTAAAACTCTTGGTAAGAATACTTTTAAGATGAAAATGTATGTTATGGGAATTAGTGCTTTCTTTGCAGGAATTGCGGGAAGTTTATATGCTCATTATATTACATTTATTGATCCTTCTTCTTTTACATTAATGCAAATTATTCCAGTTATTGCTATTGTAATCATTGGAGGATTGGCATCTTTAAAAGGCACAACCATAGCAACTATTATTTTAATACTTCTTCCTGAACCTTTAAGATTTATTGGTTTTCCTTCTAGTATTGTTGGCCCAATGAGGCAGATAATTTATGCGTTATTACTTTTACTAATTTTAGTTTATAGACCTAAAGGTTTCTTTGGAAGAGTAGAATTAGATTCTTCCTGAGACAGTAATGTAAATTTATTCTTTAAAAAGATTAATCCTTAGCTATCTTCCACAATATGTTAAACATTATTTTTAGAGACGCAGTTATTGTTGGGCTTTCAATTAAAACACCAATTAAACTATCTTTTGTTGTAAAAAAACCACATTTATTTCCATAAATGAATAATGATGCTTTAAACTCTTCTACTTTTTTTAGTTTTCTTATTTCTCTTAATCGTGCTTTATCTGTTTTTTCAAGTTCTTTATCAATTATTTTACTTACTATTGCTTTAAATTGTATTCCTTTTTCTAATCTTTTTTTAATAAAATTTTGTGTCCAATATAATTTAAATACTTTTGAATGTTCTACATAATTTAAAATATGATAAATTGTCTTTCCTTCAACTAACATATCATCATATATTGTTTTTAATCCTTTTTCTCCAAAAAAAGTGCTTACCTTTTGTTCGGTATGTCCCACTTTAACTAATTCTTCCAATTCGGGAATAAAATCTTGAAGAATTTTTTTCTTATCATCAAGAATTTGCAATAAAATTTTAGGTTTTATTGCTTCAAATATTTTTTTCCCCCCACTTATAGAACTACTTATTACCCCTTTTTGCATCATTCTATTAAGAACTTCATACATTGTAGGCCTTAGAATACTCACTTTTTTTGCTAGTTGTGACGCTGTTGTTGGACCTAATTCTAATAAAGCAGTATAAACTTTAGTTTCTCTGTTTTCCAATCCAAATTCCATTAATGCTGAATAAACGTCCATGTTAAACTTTAAACTTTAACTGATTATTAAACTTTTCTGTTTGTAGTCAGATTATGACAACAACGTATTATATACTCCATTTGGTTACCCCACAATAGAGGTAAAAACAATAAAAAAAGAGGTAAAAACTATGAATAAAATAAAAATTATAACAATATTACTATTGATTTTAATAACTTTAGTTGGATGTTCAAATAAAGTAGAAGAAAACGATACTATTAAAATTGGAGGCCTATTTGCTCTAACTGGCGGTTGGGCAGTTGGAGGAACTACAGAAGCCAATTTTGCAAAGATTGCTATTGATGAAATTAACAATGAAGGTGGAGTTAATGGAAAACAAATTGAATTTATCTTAGAAGACGATATGTGTTCAGGAAATGCTGCTGTTACTGCAGCCAACAAACTTTTAGCTCAAGATATAAAAATTATTCTTGGACCAAGTTGCACTCCTGCATCCGGACCTGTTGCTCCTATAACTAATGAAAATAAAATAATTATATTAGCAGCAACAACTACTGCTACTGGTTTTTTCGATAATTTTGAATATGCTTTCAGAATATCTCCCGCAGCAACAGAAGCAGCAAAAATTATTGGGGAAATAGCAAAAGAAAAATATGAATTAAATCGTATTGCAATGATTGTTGAACAAACTGAATTCACAAAAAGTTGGGCTGATGAATTTGCAACTAGCTTTAAGGAAAAAGGCGGTTCAATTGTTTTAACTGAAAGCTTTCCAACAGGAACAACTGATTTTAGAACAATAATTACCAAAATTGATTCTAAAAATGTAGATGGTGTTTTTGTAGCAGGATTAGCAGCTCAAGACTCTGCAAGAATTTTAAAACAGATGAAAGAATCTGGTTTGTTAAATAAAGTAAAGATAATGGGACCTCCAACTGTAATTGATACTGCAGTTTATGAGAAATCAGATAAAGCGCTTCCTAACGATGCTTTTTCAGTATTTCCTTTTGCTGAAAATGAAGAATTATTGCAAAAATACATTACAACCTATGGAGAAAAACCAGGATTTCACTTTTTCCATACTGCTGCAATGTATGATGCAGCATACATCATTAAAGATGCCATACTAACTTGTGAAGAAAACACTACCTGCATTAAAAGTTATTTAGTTAACAATAACTGGGATGGTAAAGTAGCAAAATGGGATTTTGATGAAAATGGAGACCCAGTACTTAGCAATGATGTTTACAAAGAAGTTAGCATTAAAAATGGAGAAAAAGTGTTTAGTAAAATTTAAATTTAACTAAGAGATAGGTTGGTTAAGTCATATTTTTTAGAACTTTTCCATAATACCTCAAAATTAGTTTTATAATTATTACTCAATCCTTAGCTATCTTCCATAACATCTTA
Organism: uncultured Methanosarcinales archaeon; assembly: GCA_964427985.1. Lineage (GTDB taxonomy): Archaea > Nanobdellota > Nanobdellia > Woesearchaeales > JABIAG01 > JABIAG01. The sequence goes on along the minus strand of CAYRWJ010000019.1, from coordinate 8,769 downwards.
AAGAAGTTAATATTACTTTTAACAACTTCTTGACTTTTAATCATAAATGCAAAAGGTTGTTCACTCCAAACTATTGTTACTGTTTTATTGCCATAAATTGCAATAGTTGAGGGAAAATCATAGGTGTTTGGTATAAAGCGTTTATTTACCAGCTCCAGTTTATTGACATTTTGTATTTTTCTAGATCTCACTTTTTCAGTCCAGATTATGTTCATTTTTATTTTTTTATTAATCCTTCTTTTTTGCCAGTTTTCAGCATAAGGACCAAACATTTGTACAAACTTGCCTTCTGCACCATAACCATAAATTGTTTTGCTTTCATTAAGTATATCTTCAAATACTGATTTTAGTCCTTTTTTTCCTTTGTATATTATCGCTTCCTCTTTTTCTTTATTATCCGAATATAAAGATTCTAACAAACCCATTTCTTTTTTAAGATTGTTTTCTTTTTCCTTCAAAATTTCTTTTAATCTTGAAGGATGTACTGCCTCAAACACCTTCCTATTAGCACTAATTACGTAGGTAACCAACCCTTTTTCAATTAAGCGTTCTAACGCATCATAAACATTTGTTCTATTTACTTCTGACTTTTTTGTTATCTCTCCCGCAAGAGCTGAACCTAATTCAAGTAAAGCTAAATATACTTTTGCCTCAGTTATACTTAACCCAATTTCTTTTAACATATCTATAATCATGATTAACCAAAAACCAAGAAGTATATAAGTGTTGCCATCATCATTACAACAAGTCTTTATATACCTCATTTAGTTACCTCACTTTAAAGGTAAAAATGAAAATATGGATGATAATAACAATGTTACTCTTACTAGTTCTTACAGCATGTACAACGGGCAATACAGTAAAAGATGAAACATACAAAATAGGAGTTATAATCCCAGTTTCAGGACATTTTGCGTATTATGGAGAAAAAGCACTTGAATCTTTAGAATTAAAAAAAGAAGATTATCCCGATATTGAATTCATTATTGAAGATAATGAAGGTGATACAGGCAAATCTGTAAGTGCTGCTTTAAAATTAATAAATATTGACCAGGTGGATTTAATAATGACTGCCATGTCAAGTGTCAGTGCATCTGTAGCAGATATTGCAGAACTTAACAAAGTACCCTTATTTTATACTTCAGTTTTAAGTTCTCCCGCAAAGGAAAACTCTTTTGTTTTTAAAAATTATATTGACATTGAAAAAGATTGTAAAGAATTAGCTAAAATGGTGAAAGGGAAAAAAGGAAGCGTATTAGGACAGAATGCTGAATCCACCCTTATCTGTATTAAAGCATTTGAAGACACAGGTTTTAATTTGAATATTGAACTTTTTGATAGAGAAAATAAAGATTTCAAAACTCATTTAATGAAAATTAAAGCTCAAAATCCTGATTTTATTCTTTTGCGGATTTCTACAACAAACTTGCCCCTTTTAATTAAACAAATGGAGGCATTTAACATGAAAGATTTTCAACTTATCTGTCCCCACATTACAGGAGGATGCAATCCGATTAATGAACTTGGGAAAGTATTTAGTTCAGGAATAGGTTCAGATTTTTATATTGAAAAAAACCCCAAAGTAAAAGCTGTTGATTTTTTACTCAAAACAAGATTTAATTCAATCGGAAACGATTGGTCTTATAATTTTTATGAGTCTATTGATTTAATAGTTCCAATTATAAAAGACTGTAAAGGTAATAACTTATATATAAGAGATACTTTGCTTAGTTCTGAATTTGAAGGATTAGATGGAACTTTAAAATTCAATAAAAACGGCATTGTTAACAGAAACTCAACCATCTTTACATTTAATGGTAAAAACTGGGTGACATCATAAAATTTATTAACCACTTTATTACTAATACTATATGTTACAAATATCTAACCTTAAAAAATACTTTGGGGGCGTTAAAGCTGTTGATGGGTGTAGTTTTGAAATCAAACCAAATTCTATTACTGCGTTAATTGGTCCTAATGGTTCTGGTAAATCTACTTTATTTAATCTTGTTTCGGGAATTATTACTCCAGATTCTGGAAAAATCGTTTTTAATAAACAAGACATAACTAGTTTACCAATTGAACAAATTTCTAATAAGGGCATTTCTAGATTATTTCAACAATCACGTTTGTTTAGCAACTTGACTATTGAAGAAAACTTAAAATTAGCAACAAATCAAGAAGATACTAAATTTTGGAAAAACTTTTTAGGTTTAAATAAAGATCTTAAAAATATTGATCCTATTTTAAAACTAGTTCAAATGTATGCACACAAAGATAAAAAAACATCAGAACTTAGTTTTGGTCAAAAACGTTTAACTGAAATTGCGAGGTCAATCTTAAACCCACATAAATTATTAATGCTTGATGAACCTGTTGCAGGTGTTAATCCACAATTACGAAACACTATTGCTAAAATTATCAAACAACTAAAAAAACAAGGTGATACTATTTTATTAATAGAACATGATATGAATTTTACTTTATCAGGCGGACAACAACAAATGCTTGCAATAGCAAGAGCATTAATTCAAAACCCCCAACTTTTACTTTTAGATGAACCTTCTTTAGGTCTTTCTCCTAAAGCTATGAAAGAAGTTTTTAAAATAATTAAAAAAATAAATCAAGAAGGAATATCGGTCATAATTGTTGAACAGAATGCTAAACAAGCTGTTGAGATTGCAGACACAACTTATATTTTAGAAGATGGTAAGATTGCATTAAAAGGCAAGAAAGATATTTTAAAAAATAAAAAAATAAAAGATATTTATTTTGGTGGAAGATAATTATTTATATCCCAAAAATTTGTTATATTCTTTATGATTAAATATTTTTAAAACAAAAAGAAATATACTTATTTCATTTCCTTCTAAAGTATATAACATCCTCCAATAATTAGATAATTCAACTCTATAGATATTTTGTATTCCTACTTTTTTTAATTCATCAGGAATTAACATCTTTTTAATTGGATCCCCAAATTGAGGATTTTCTTTAAGAATATTTGTAACTCTTTCAACAGATTTTAATATACTTTTAGATTCTTTATCTTCTCTTTTCTTTAACTTAATATAAGAATCTTTAGCTTGTCCTTTTAATAAAATTCTAACCTCTTTTTCCATGAACATTTTACAATTCCAAAGAATCTTGCATCATTTGTTTAAGATGTTCGGGTTCAACATATATCCATTGTATTCCTTTAGGTCCATAAATTATTTTTCCACTTTTCCATAAGTATTGTAAAATAATTTTTAGAGTTTGGTGCATTACCTGTCTTGGAAGCTTTTTTTTTAGATTTGCCAAAGACATTGGAACGCTATGTTCTTTCAAAAAGTCTTCTACCATTAAAACAGTATTTAAATTAGGATATCTTTTTGTTTTAAACCTTTTTTTCTCGATTAATTCATTTTTTGTAATTTTTAACTTTTGCATATTTATCACCTTTAAGCATCAACTGATACTTAAAAAGTATCCAAGAATATATAAAGGTTTTGATTTTAAAATAAAAGATATTTATTTTGGTGGACGTTAATTAACTATTGTTCTTCCTTCTGCTTCTACAACCACCAAAGGCATATCAATTTCGCCATATTCATTAAAACTTATGTTTCCATTAATTCCTTCAATGTTTACTTCATACAGGGCAGTTTTAACATCTTCTTTATCTTTAATTTGATTTAACATCATTACTAAATCATACCCATACGCTGCTAAAACATCAGGTTCCACCCCGTTTATTTCAACAAATCTTTCACTAAAATCTGAGTTATCTTAAACTAAAGAAATTGGAGTTACAGCATATACATTTTCCATTATTCCTTTTGATTTTGCTCTTACAAACCCACTTTGAATGTGCATTGTTGAGATTACGGGAATTTCTTGCATGTCTAATTCTTTTCTTTGTTTCAAGAAACTTATAAGATGTGCAGGATATCCTATTACGTATATTGCATCAGGGTTTAATTCTTTTATTTTAATTAATTGAGTTCTATAATCTAACTCAGATATCAAATACTTCTCTTCAATAACTAATTCAACTTGTTCATCTAATAATGAAAGCATTGTGTTTCCAAATTCATCCTGAACAGTTAGAGTTGCTATATTTTCAAACCCTTTGTTTTGCATAAATTCAATTGTTGGTTTCATCTCATATTCTGGAAGCGGATAATCTAAAAAAACGTTTTCACTTTTTCGTGTAAATTCTTCTTTTCGAAGTGATGTTAACGTAGATATTATGGGAATATTATTTTGATCTGCAATTGTTAATAAGGGTTGTGATGTTTGTGCTTGCATTGTTACGATTAAATCTATCTCTTTTGTGCTCAATAATTGTGTTAATGCAGTCACTGCCTCTTTTGGATTTGTTTGAGTATCTTCTAAATAAAAATTGATTTCATCACTTCCCAATTCTTTTTTTGCTAGTTCTATTCCATACATAAAATCTTGTGAAACTCCTGCCCCTTTTCCAGTTACAGGCAAAATTAAAGCAACATCAAGTTCTTCATTTGTATTTTTTTCGCAACCAACTAAAAAAGTTAAGCTGATTAACAATACAATAAATAAAATTTTAAATTTCATCTTTTTCCCTCTTTTTATTGTTGATTTCATTACTAATTAGAGAACACAAAGCCACATATAATAGTTTGTTATTCTTTTTGGGAGAACAATTAAAAAGATTTAAATATACATCAAATAAAAAGTTACCATGGATTTAAAAATACTAGAAGAAATAGGTTTAACTGATTCCCAAATAATCGTTTACACAACACTATTAGAGTTGGGGCAAACCAAGTCTGGAAACATAATAAAAATAGCTCAAATTGCAGGTTCGGTTGTTTATAGAGCATTAGATGATTTAATTCAGAAAGGTTTAGTTACATTTATCATAAAATCTAAGACTAAATACTTCTCCGCAACAGAACCAAAAAACATCATGCATCTTTGGGAAGATAAAAAATCTAAACTTGCAGACTTGATTCCTGAACTAGAAAATATTTCACTTTCCCAAAACCAACCTGAAACTAAAATGTTTATTGGTTGGAAAGGAATCCAAACTGCATTTAATTCTGTTCTTGAGATATTGCCAAAAGGAAGTGAATATCTTGCTTTTGCTCTTGGTTCAAATAAGAATGAACCAAAATCAGTAAAAGTTTTCTTTGAAAATTATCAATTAAAACGAATTAAAATGAAATATAAAGTTAAATTAATTGTTAACCGCTCTGATAAAAATGTATTTGAAACTCGTTTTAAGAATGTTAAAAATTGGCAAATTAAGTATGTTAATGATTTTGCTCCAAGAGGAATTGGAATTTATGGAGATACAGTATTAATTGCTTCTTTTGAAGACATCCCCACCGCAGTAATGATTAATTCAAAACAAATAGCCAACTCATTTAGGTTTATGTTTGATGCTATTTGGAAAATAAAAAAATAAAAGACATTTAATCTTCATTATAATATTTTCCTGTTTGAAGATTCAATATTTTTCCATCTTGAATTTTCTTAACACAAACAGGCATTATTAACTCACCATTTGAATCCGAACTAACAAGTCCTGCATTTGATTCAACATTTTTCAGAGAGAGTAAATTATCTCTAAATTCAACATTATCATCTGCTTCAGATAACTCAATAAAGTTATCAATGTCATTTCCTAATTCTGAGAAGAATCCAGGTTCATAACCATATTTTACTTCAAACTCAGATTTATAGTTTTCAGGGGTTCCATCTGTGCAAAATGCAGTTGTGTAAACTCCTTCTGCTGTTCCCTCTGCTAATCCAATTGCATAGTCTGTTGCTATTGTCCCTAAAGATAATACTTGAACATCAATATTTAATTCATTTATTTCTTTTAGCGCTTCTGCAATCTGATAATCTAATCCTATAACATAAATTGCATCCGGATTTTCTTCTTCTAATTTCAATAGTTGTGTTCGGTATTCATAATCAGTATATTGAAATTGTTCAACTCCAACTATGGTTCCGCCCATTTTTTCAACTTCTGATTGAAAAACAGTTGCATAACTATATCCGAAATTATCTACAACATGTAAAATTGCAAAATTATTATACTCCAAGTCTTCAGTTGCATATTCTACAATTACAGGAGCATCACTATCTGCATTAGTAAAATATCTAAAGACCCAAGAACTTTTTGAAGGTAAACCTCCAGTGGATGATACTGTTAAAATCAAAGGAATTTCATCTTTATCTGCTAGTTCAAGTATTGCTTCATCTCCTGAACTTACAACAACCATTGCATCAACATCCTCTACTCTTAATTGGTGATATGCTGATACTGCACCAATTACACTCCCTTGGCTATCTTGATAAACATATTCTATTTCAGAATTTAATTCTAATCCCTCTTTGAAATCATTTCCTATAAATGCCTGATTTCCAGACAGCGGAGCTATTACTCCAACTTTAAATGTGTTTGTTGAACTACAACCAACTAACAAAAGTAACATTGCTAAAATCATTATCCATTTCATTTTACCTCGTTTACTCGATTTCATCCCCCTTATCGTTAAATAACGCAAAACAACATATAAACTCCATTTACCCCCCAAGGGAGAAGTAACAAAAACATTTAAATATACAACCAGATTATAACAAGCATGAATGTTAATGAATTACTAACAGAAATAGGTCTTACTGAACGTGAATCAAAAGTTTATTGTGCATTATTAGAATTAGGACAAACCACAACGGGCCCACTATCTAAAAAATCACAAGTACCTAACTCTAAAATATACGCAGTCCTAGAATCACTAGAAAACAAAAGTTTAGTTAGTTGGATTACTAAAATTAAAACTAAATATTTTTTAGCATCTGACCCAAACAAAATTTTAGATTTATTTAATGAAAAAAAAAGAAATATTGAAAATAATATAAATCAATTAAAAATTCTTCAAAAAAAATCAAATAATAAGAACGAAGTTAAAATGTTTGAAGGTATGAAAGCCTTAAGAGGCGCAATCATTGAGTTTTTTTCAGACTCAACTCCCGATTCAATCCATTATAGTTACGGAACAGGAAAATCTAGTTCTGATAAAAAAGCTAAAATATTTTATGACTGGTCTGGCGTATTAAAAAAAGAGAAAAAAATCATCTCACACTTATTAATTTCAAAAAAAAATGAAAGTAAATTTAAAAAACAACACAAAGTCATAAATCATAAGTACTGGAAAACAAGATTTAGCAAAGTTTCTTTTCCAGGAGATGTTGGAATTTTTCAAGATAAAATAATTATAATGAATTGGGACACAACTCCAACTCTAATATTAATAAAAAATAAAAGTTTAGCAAAAGAATATTTAGATTTCTTCTTATTTGCTTGGAATTAATATTACATCATCCCGTTCATTCCAGGAGGCATTTGTGGTTGTTCAGGTTTCCCTGCTGCAATAACATCATCTATTCTTAATATCATTACTGCCACTTCTGTTGCTGATGAAATAGCTTGAGTTTTTATTTTCAATGGTTCTATTACCCCATTTTCCCAAGCATCCATTACTTTTCCTGTAAATACGTTAATCCCTGCCCATTTTTTATCTTTATCATGAGATGCTTTCATTTCAGCCAAGACATTTATTGGGTCTAATCCTGCATTTTCAGCAAGAGTAGTTGGAATAACATCTAATGCTTCTGCAAATGCGTTAACAGCCAATTGTTCACGACCAGACAAACTAGCAGCATAACTTCTTATTTCTTTAGCTAATTCCATTTCTGTTGAACCCGCACCTGCAACTACTTTTCCTTCTTTTAAAGAAGCTACAACATCACCTATTGCATCTTCTAAAGCTCGTTTTATTTCTGCAATAACATGTTCGGTTCCGCCTCGAACTAGGATAGTTACTGTTTTTGGGTCAACACACTTCTTAATATAAGTCATCTCTTCATCACCAATAGTAACATTTTCAACAATTCCTGCTTTTCCTAAATCACTTTCATTTAAATCATTTAGATTATTAATTATATTTCCACCTGTTGCTTTAGATAATGCAGCCAGATCAGATGCTTTAACTCTTCTAACAGCATATATCCCTTCTTTTGCTAAATAATGTTGTGCTAAATCATCTATTCCTTTTTGACATACAACAACATTTGCTTTTGATTTTATTACTTTTTCAACCATTTTTTTTAGCATTTTTTCTTCCATATCTATGAAATCTTGCATTTGTGAAGGGTCAGTTATAGAAATTTTAGCATCAATTTCAGTATTACGAACTTCTAAAGAAACATCTAAAAGTGCTATACGTGCTTCTTCAACTAAATCAGGCATTCCTGAATGTACTTTTTCTTTATCTATTACTATTCCAATTATTAATTCTGAATCTTCAACAGAACCACCCACTTTCTTTTCAATCCTAATATTGTTTCTTTCGAATTTTTTATCATAAATACTTATTATTGCATTAACAACTATTCCTGCTAAAGCTTGTTTAGAAATTTCTGCCCCTTTTCCAGTCATGGCAGTTATTGCAATTTTTCTAATTATATCTTCATCTTTTATTGTTATTTTTTCAGCTATGTTTCCAAGAACTACTTGAGCTTTTTCTGCTGCTTGTCTATATCCTTTAGCTATAACCGTAGGATGTATTCTTTTTTCTAATAATCCTTCTGCTTGTTTTAACAGTTCTCCAGCGAATACTACTGCAGTAGTAGTTCCATCTCCAATTTCATCTTCTTGTGTTTTTGCTACCTCAACTATCATTTTTGCAGCAGGATGTTCTATTTGCATTTCTTCTAGAATTGTAACTCCAT